>VAZR01000327.1 GCA_005888515.1 Alphaproteobacteria bacterium
GACAATCACCGGTTCGGCCAGATTCTTGACATTGGACCAGTTCTGGCCGGCTTGTTCGATGTTTCCGGCGGTATTCGCGCGCCATCTCTCAAGCGAGTTCCGGGTGTGGGTAAGATAAAGTCTGTCGTCTACAATCGCCCACGCTTCGGGGTCGACCGTGTCCTTGTGGGGTCCCGCGAAGGGCCCGCCGGTCACGCCTCCCGAGCAGTAGCCGTCATATTGCGGCGCATAACGATCGGGGTCACCAGCGAACATATCGCGATGCGCGAGGCTCGCAAACCGCCAGCGGGCGTTGTGCCACTTGTATTCGAATTCGTGCTGACCGAGAACCGGCTTGCGTTCCGTGAAATAGGCGACCGGATCGTAGCCGCTGATCGCCAGCCTTGCCTCCTCGCACCGGCCCGGCGCGGCGGCGAGCAAGACGAAGAAGGCAGATGCAACTGAAAACCACCACCGCCCAAAATGACCCGCCATCACGATCTCCCGACTCCCAGGGACCACCGATAGTTTCCAGCCCCATAAATGCGCAAGATGGTACGATACGTACACTCCGGAGCGGATCAAGCGTATTCGGATGAGTTTTTGCGTGCTATGAGCGAGATGGCCTCGCCTGCAGCGACCGGCGGCATTTCCGGCTCCCATCCCGGCACCCATCAACGCAAACTTGCGGCGATACTGTTCGCAGATGTCGTCGGGTACAGCCGGCTGATGGGCGAGGATGAGACGGCGACCTATGACGCGTTGCAACAGCTGCGCCGCGGGATCGACCCGATAATCGCCAGCCATGCCGGGCGGATCGTCTCGACGGCTGGCGACGGGTTGCTCGCCGATTTTGGTAGCATCGTGGACGCGCTGTCCTGCGCCGTCGCGATGCAGCAGGCCGCCCGTGATCTCAATGCAGCTTCGCCTCCCGACCGTCATCTGCAATTGCGCATTGGGGTCAATCTCGGCGATGTCATCATTGCCGACGACAATGATCTCTATGGCGACGGGATCAATATCGCGGCACGTTTGCAAGCCATCGCGGCTCCCGGCGGGATCTGTCTATCGCACACGGTCTACGAGCAGGTAAAAAACAAGCTCGCTCTCGATTACCGGCCGCTCGGCAGGCACCGGGTCAAAAACATTGCCGAGCCGGTGCGGGTTTACGCGGTCGGAGCGACGGCGCCCGCGGCGGCGCGACTGTTTGCCCGCTGGCGCGAGCTGATCGCCGTCGCGGTTGCCGGAACCGCTATCGTGGCCGGTCTTGTCGTTGTGGTTGTCAGTCGATCCCCCGATCAGTCCTCGGCGGTCCGAGCAGCCACACCACAGCCGGCGGTCGCAACCCTTGCCGTCCCGGCCCGTTTGGCCGAGCGCACGCCGGTTGCGGTGCTGCCGTTCAAGAATCTGTCACCGGATACCGGCCAGGATTTCTTTGTCGACGGGATCACGGAAGACATCATCAACGCGCTCGGGCGCTTTTCGAACCTGCTGGTCTCGGCCAAATCGGCGGGCTTTCAATTGAAGGGCCGCGACGTCTCACCCGAGGAAGCCGGCCGTGCGCTTGATGTGCGCTATCTTGTCGACGGCAGCGTGCGTCGGGCCGGTGATCGGCTGCGGATCACTGTCAAGCTGACTGAGGCGGCAACCGGAATTCATTTGTGGTCCGATACCTACAATGCCGAGTTGAAGGACATATTTGCCGTTCAGGATCAGATTACCGAGCGCATCGTAGGCTTGACCGCGGTTAATCTAACGCGGCTGGAACGGGAACGGGTCTCACGCAAGCCCACCGCCAATCTCGCCGCCTATGAATACGTGCTGCGCGGCCATGCCGATCTCACCAATCCTACACGATCCGCCAATCATGAGGCGCAAACGCTGTTTCAGAGCGCCATCGAGCTCGACCCCAATTACGCGGCTGCTTATGCGGCGCTTGGCTTTGCGCATCACGAGGCGGTCGTCTCGGGTTGGACGGAATTCCCGGACGACGAGATCGCTCGCGCCGAGGCGCTCGCAAAAAAAGCGCAAGCGCTCGATCCTGCCACAATTAGAGCATACCTTCTGCTAGCCAATATTGGGCTGTACAGACGGGACTACGATCGTGCCTTGGCACAGGTCGATCATGCACTCGCGATTAACCCCAGCGACGTAGAATGCTATCAAATGCGCGGAAATATCCTGCAGTGGTCGGGCAAGGCTACGGAGGCCCTCCCATGGCTTGAAGGCGCGCTGCGTCTAGGCAGCTCGAGCCCTGTGGCATTGGTGAACATCGGCTTCGCCAAGTATTTCCTCAGCCAATATGATGGGGCAATCGACGCGCTAGATCGTGCCCTGGCGAGATCTCCCGGCCGCGTTAGTCAGCTTAACCTCCACGCCGTGCTCGCCGCTGCTTATGCGCGGGTCGGAAAGCAACAGGATGCCGAACGCGAGCGCGGCGTAATCGCGCGGCTGGCGCCGTTTTTTGATGCCGAACGCTTCGCTGCGCAGTTCGGCACCAAAGTAGCGCGCGAGGACATGCTCGCAGGGCTGAAAGCCGCCGGGTTCCGCTGATCCCGGCGCGGGGCGCCAGCCGGACTACCTACGCTTCGCTCGCGGCCCGCCGCTATATCGTCCTCCTTAGCCGGGACATGTGAGAGGGCGCTGCCCAACCAGTTGGCAGGGTATTAGCCCGGAGCAGCAAGTTCGGTGCGAACGTCCGCTCGCCAGCCGAGGTCATGAAGGGCCGATCTGAGTGACCTGAGCCGTAGGACCGGTTGGCCGGATG
>VAZR01000345.1 GCA_005888515.1 Alphaproteobacteria bacterium
ATGCCGATCTGCAGCACCATGCGTTTCAAGGGCATCGCCTCAGGCTCCTATTCCGCCGCGATGCGGTGCGAGCGCGCGTATTGCAGCAGCGCGTCGTCGGCGACCGGCTCGATCGGCGTGAAATCGCGATGCGCGATCCATTCCGGCCGCGTCGGCTTGCGGATGTAATTGGAGACCGCACACAGCGTCAGATAGACGATCTTGCGCGGGTAGGGGGTAATGTTGGCGGTCGAGGCGTGCACCAGATTGCCATGGAACATCAAAACGGCGCCGGGCTTGCCGGTCGGCGCGACGATGCCGGCGGCGTCGACGAGCCGGGTGATCGTCTCGTGATCTAATGTCCAGAGCGGGTATGAGGTCGTCGCCTCGTCATGGCCCGCCGGCAGTACGCCGTGCTTGTGGCTCTTCGGGATGAACATCAGCGGGCCGTTGATCGGCATCACCTCGTCGAGAAAGACCGAGATGTTCATCGCCCGCGGCTCCGGCATGCCGTCGTCGCGCGCCCAGGTGCCGTAATCCTGGTGCCATTGCCAGACATCGCCGTCGAACGCCGCCTTGGCGTTGACCTTGAACTGATGCATGTAGAGCTTCTCGCCGAACAATTGCTCGACCGGCTCGATCAGGCGCGGATGCGAGCCGAGCAGGCGAAAGCCCTCGTTGTAGGTATGCGCGGCAAAGGCGGTGCGCGGCGCCCCGGATTTCTCCTGCCACACTTCCGGCCGACCGGAATGGTAGATCAGCTCGGCCTCGCGGCGCAGCGCCGCCACCTCCTCGCCGGAAAAGCAGTCCGGCAGAAAGAGATAGCCGTCTTCGTCGAAAGCCTTCAATTGGGCGGGGCTCAGCGGCATCGGCGCTTCCCTCGGGTGATGTTCGCCAGCATGGCGGCATGATGTCACAGCCGGAGCACTGCTTCCAGCCGCCCCGGCGGGGCCTGCGGCCTTCACAGGGTTCGCGGCGTCTTCCTTCCAGAAGCTTGCCGAAGCATCAACACGGTCATATATACTGCCGTCTATACTTAGAGGTGCCGCATGCCCGAAACCCGTACCGCCAAGCTCTTTCGCAACGGCGCCAGCCAGGCGGTGCGCCTGCCGGCTGAATTTCGTTTCGACGGAAAGGAGGTCTATGCGACGCGCGACGAGGCGACGGGCGATGTCGTGTTGTCGCAGCGGCCGGGCGCCCGGAGCTGGAGCGAATTCTTCGCCCTGATGCGCACGATCGAGGTGCCGGAGGACTTCATGGCCGAACGGCCGATGAATGCGCCGCCGCGCGAGCGTGATCTGCTCGCGGATGAGCGATGACTATTCCGTTGCACCTTCTCGACACCGATATCGCAAGTTTCATCATCAAAGCCCGCTCGCCTGAAGTCGAGGCCAGGCTCGCGGCGGTGCCGCCGGACCGGGTCTGCGTTTCAGCCGTGACCCGCGCCGAGCTCATGTATGGTCTCAAACGGTTGCCGCCGAGGCATCGGCTGCATATCGCGGTCCGGCAGTTCTTTAGGATGGTTCGGGTGCTGGCATGGGATGCTGATGCCGCTGATTGGTATGCGGAAATCCGGCATCAATTGACAACCGCCGGTCAGCCGATCGGCGAAATGGACATGATGATCGCCGCGCACGCGCTGGCGATTGGCGCCGTGCTGGTGACCAACAACACCCGCCATTTCCGGCGCGTCGCAGCGCCACTGGCGCTGGCCAACTGGCACGAAGACTGAGCGTGCTCCCGCTATCGCAATGGCGCGCGCGCCCGTACACTGCAGCGTGATGAGCAGCCGCCGCGATCTTTTCCCGCCGATCGAGCCCTACCGCACCGGCCGCCTGCGGCTCGATGCAAGACACACGATGTATTGGGAGGAATCCGGCAACCCGCGCGGCGCGCCGGTGCTGTTCCTGCATGGCGGGCCGGGGGCTGGCGCGACCGCGGTGCACCGCCGGTTTTTCGATCCCGGCTATTGGCGGATCGTCATTTTCGATCAGCGCGGCGCAGGTCGTTCGAGCCCGCTCGGCGAGTTGCACGACAACACGCCGGATCACCTCGTCGGCGACATCGAACTGCTGCGGCAGGAACTCGGCATTGCCGACTGGCTGGTGTTCGGCGGCTCATGGGGCTCGACGCTGGCCTTGCACTACGCCGAGACCCATAGCGAGCGGGTCGCCGGGCTGATTCTGCGCGGCATTTTTCTGTGCCGGCCGGCCGAAATCGAATGGTTCCTCTACGGCGCCCGCGCGATCTTCCCCGAGGCATGGCGCGCCTTTGCCGGGTTTTTGCCCGAACACGAGCGCGACGATCTGCTCGCCGCCTATTACCGCCGGCTGACCGATCCCGACCCGCGCATCCACATGCCGGCGGCGCGCGCATGGAGTGTCTATGAGGGCGCCTGCTCGACCTTGTTGCCAAACCCCGAGACGATCGCCGCCTTTGGCGAGGACCGGCTGGCGCTCGGGCTGGCGCGGCTCGAGGCGCATTATTTCAGCCGAAACCTGTTTTCGGCGGAGCGCGATCTGATTGCGCGGATCGATCGCATCCAGCATCTGCCCGGGGTCATCGTGCAGGGCCGCTATGACATGGTCTGCCCGATCCGCAGCGCCGATGAGCTGGCGCGCGCCTGGCCGAAGGCGGAATACATCATCGTGCCCGATGCCGGGCACTCGGCGATGGAGCCGGGGATCCGCGAACAACTGGTCCTGGCCGGGGAACGCCATAAACGGCGCTGAGAGCCGCCTCAGGTGAACGCTGTAGTTTCACTTGCTGCCGCGGCAATCACCCCTAATATGCGCGACGAAGCCGGGCGGGGCAGGCGAGGGG
>VAZR01000346.1 GCA_005888515.1 Alphaproteobacteria bacterium
CCAGAGGATCGCGAAGACGATCATCATCCGCGCCGGCCGGATCATGCGCCCCGCGAGGCTGACCACAATCGAGCCGAGCAGCGAGCCGACAGCGGTGCTCGCCACCAGCGTACCGAGGCCGGTCTGGTCCAGCCCGTAGATGTCCTTCGCGACATAAGGGAGAAGCCCGCTGGTCAGCGGAAACGCCGTCAGATTGACCAGAAAGGCGAGCCACATCGCCGCCAGCGAGCAGGGCGTATCCCAGATATACCCGAGCCCTTCCGCCAAATCGCGCCATAGAGGCGGTCGGCCGATCAAAGCAGCGTCGACCCGATGCCGGCGGCCGGCGACGCCGAGGGTCAGCAGAAAGCCGAGCACGTAGAAGCCGGTGATCGCAAGATAAACCGGCCCCATGCCGAACAGCGCGAACAGCCCGGCGCCGGCCAATGCCCCAGCGATCCGCGCCGAGTCTGCGGTCGTGCGCGACACGCCCATCGTCGCCATCAGCGCGCCGGCCGGCATCGTCTCGCCGACCAGCGCGTTGCGCATTCCCTGGTCAGACGGCCGGATCAGCCCTGACAGAGCGGCCACGCCGAACACATAGGTCGGTTCGAGCATGCCGGCATAGGCGAGCGCCGTCACCGCGGCCGCGACCAGCGCATAGGCGGCGCGCATCGCACACAATACCGTGCGATGCCCGATCCGGTCGCCCGCCATGCCGAACATCGGCGCCAGCAGGGTCCCGAGATACTGCAACGCCCAGAACAGGGTCAGCGCCAGCACCGAGCCGGTCTCGACCAGGATGTACCAGCCGAGGACGAGGTTCTCCATCTCGATGCCCCAGGAGGTCAGCAGATCGGCCGGCCACTGGAAGCGAAAGCTGCGCACCTGAAACGGCGCCAGCATCGCGGAGGAGGAGAGCAGGGTCATGGGGCTTAGAGCGAACTCGGCTTGGGCGTGTGCCCTAAAATGGCCGGGCTCGGTTCGGCCATCCGCGAAAAGAAAACCCGTGGATCCCCGGGTCAAGCCCGGGAATGACACAGAAACGCCGGCCGCCAGTCTGATCGAATAGTCGCATGGCCCAATTGGGCCATACTCGCGTTAACCCGCCGGCCGTGCGGAGGCTGTATGAGACGGCGCGACATTCTTGCCGTGGTCGCTGGATCTGCCTGTTTTTTGCCGTTGGCTGGTGTCGCGCAGCAGCGCGCAACGGCGCCTCCCCCGGCCTCTGCCTGCCAAGAGCGACTCACGCCCGACGTGGTCGTCATGCATCCCCTGCCTTCGATCACCGGTCCGGGCTCTTGCGGCGCCGAAGATGTCGTCAGCTTGGATGCCGTGGTGCTCAAAGACGGACAGCGCCTCGCGCTCGCGCCGGCCGCCACACTGCGCTGCCCGATGGCCGAAGCGGTGGCGCATTGGATTCGAGAGGATGTCGCGCCCGCCGCCGCCGCTACTTTCGGGAGCCCGGCACGCACGATCGTCGCAGGCGTGTCGTATGAGTGTCGAGGACGCGACCGCATCCCGGACGCCAAGCTCAGTGAGCACGCCCACGCCAACGCACTCGATCTGCGCGGCCTCAAGCTTGCCAACGGTAAAGTGGTCGACTTCACCGATAAGGCGGTTATCAAGGAGTTCCGCGACACGGTACGGCAAAGCGCCTGCGGCAGGTTTACAACCGTGCTGGGGCCGGGCTCCGACAGCTATCACGAGAGGCAAATCCACCTCGACCTGATCGAAAGGCAGAGTGGCTACCGCTTGTGCCAATGGGATGTGCAGACTGCTTCGGAGACACCGAGCGCGCCAGCGCTGCCGGAGGGCCGCGGTCCAGTTACCAGCACGAAATGATTAATGAGGCTATGGGTTCAAATACTTTACCCGCCTCGCGAGGGACGAGATTACCCGGCTGAATGCGGCTTTGGCTTTTGTAATGGGCCTGGCCGAGCTGCTTACGGCAGTGTCTCGCTTCGGGTGTAGCGGCGCCAGGCGCTCATCTGGATCGCCGAGGTCAGGCAGTGCACGACGACAGGCTTGGTCTTGACCGCGAAAGCCTGGGCGATGCCATCCTTTACCTCGCTCTCGCTCTTGATCGTGATGCCCTCGGCGCCGAACGAGCGGCCCCACGCCGCGAAATCGGGGTTGGTCAGCCGCGTGCCTTCGAGGAACGGCCGCTCGGGATAGCGCACATAGGAATGCATGCCGATCGTGCCGTACATCGCGTTGTCCGAGATGATCATGATCGGCGCCGCGCCGTACTGGCAGGCGGTCGCGATCTCGTTGCCCATCATCAACGCGCCGCCATCGCCGAGAAACGCGACGATTTGCGTCCCCGGCCGCCGCAACGCGGCGGCGACCGCCATCGGCATGCCCGACCCCATCGCGCCGACCACTGAAGACAGAAAGATCTGGCCCTGACGGAAACCGATGTAGCGGTGCACGAAGCTGCCGAAATTGCCGGCGTCGGTCGTGACCGTCGCATCGGGCGCCAGATGCTTGTCGACCTCGCAGACGATTGCCGCGAAATTGACGCCGTCGCTGGTCGGCTCCCATTCCTTGGCGAGCAATGTACGGTGAATCGTGTTGAGCCCTGCGACCCAGTCGCGGCGCTTTTTGGCATCGGCCGGCGCGCCGCGCTGTAACAGCGCCTTGATGACCTCGTGCGGGCTCGCCGGGATGCCGAGCTCGGGCCGCCACACCCTTCCGACCTCGTTCGCGTCCGGCCAGACGTGGACAAAGGGCAGTTGCGGCTGCGGCGCCTTTGGGAAGCTGTAGGACTGGCTGACGGTGTCGGTCATGCGCTCGCCGACCGCCACCAGCAAA
>VAZR01000347.1 GCA_005888515.1 Alphaproteobacteria bacterium
CAACGCCACGCAGCCCAAAGACCCGTCGCCATCACCGCCACGGCGAACGCAACGGACACGAGCGAATGCGTCACTTTGCCTGCCTTCCTCCTGCGCCCTGCCGTTCAGGGCACGTCTTGATGCCTTGCGGTTCGCGCGATGACAACCCCGCTTTTGTCGCGGGCCACGTGGCGGCGCGCGGTCTCAGAATAACCACTCGAATAGGGCGTATAGGCATCCCGACAACACGATCGAGGCAGGCAGGGTCAAGACCCAAGCGAGGATCAGGCTGCGCACGGTGCTGCGCTGCAGGCCGGAGCCGTTGGCTGCCATCGTCCCGGCCACTCCCGAGGACAGGACATGGGTCGTGCTGACCGGCAAACCAAACATATCGGCCGCGGCGATCGTGTTCATCGCGACGATCTCGGCGGCGGCACCTTGCCCATAGGTGAGATGCTCCTTCCCGATCTTTTCGCCGACCGTGACGACAATGCGCTTCCAGCCGATCATTGTGCCAAGGCCGAGCGCCATCGCTACTGCGATCTTGACCCAGAGCGGGATGAACTTCGTCGCGTCGTCGAGCGCGGCGCGGTATTTCATCAATACCGTGCGCTCCGTGTCGCTGAGATCCGGCCCGCCGCTGCGCAGCAGGAAACGCAGCGTTTCGCTGGCGAGATACATGTCATTGCGGATGTTTTTTGTCTGTTCCTCAGGCATTTTTGCCAGCCCGCCGAAATACGCGACATTGTCGGCGATATGCCCGGCCAGCAGTTTCAGAGCTTGCATCGCTTCCGGCGGCTTGCTCCGGGTCTGGATGTAGCGCGTTAGCAGCGAGTGATAATTGACGGGCGCTGGGCCATCCGCATCGTGCGCGTCCAAAACCGTCATGGCCTGCCGCGACAGCTGCGCGAACGCGGCGACCTGGTCGCGGGTATAGTCCGGGTTCAGGGCATAGACCGTCGGAACCGTGCCGATCAGAACTAGCATGATCAGCCCCATCCCCTTTTGCCCGTCGTTCGAGCCATGCGCGAAGCTGACGCCGGTGCAGGTCAGTACGAGCAGCGAGCGCACCCAGAACGGCGGCGGCAGCCGGCCGTCCGGCGCACGATAGAGGGCCGGCACCGGGATCAGCGATTTGGCGACCAGCAGCAACAGCGCCGCCGCCAGGAACCCGATGATCGGTGAAAACAGCAACGACTGGCCAACCCCGATCGCCTGCGCCCAATCGACGCCGCTGGTGCCGTGCGCATGCGCCGCGAGCAGCTGGTTGGTCAGGCCGACGCCTATAATCGATCCGACGAGCGTGTGCGAGCTCGACGAAGGCAGGCCGAAATACCAGGTGCCCAGGTTCCAGACGATCGCCGCGCAGAGCAGCGCGAACCCATCGCGAAGCCGGCCGCGGTGCCGACCTGCAGGATCAGTTCGACCGGCAACAGCGAGACGATGCCGAAAGCGACCGCACCGCTGGACACGAGAACCCCGAGAAAGTTGAACAGGCCCGACCAGACGACGGCGAGATTTGGCGGCAGCGAGTGGGTGTAGATCACCGTCGCAACCGCATTGGCGGTGTCGTGAAATCCGTTGACGAACTCGAAGCCGAGCGCGATCAGCAGGGCAATCCCGAGCAGAACGTACAGCAGATTGGAATGCAGCGGTGCGAGGAGCAGGTCCTCGTAAAGCTCGGACGCGATGTAAAGCAGACCGGCGCCGAGCAATACGGTGACGGCCGCTGCAATGACGATGGTGACGCGGGTGTCGCTCGCGATGCGGCTGTCGAGGACCGTCGCCGTGCTCATCAACCCGCCCCGCTGGTTCCTGCCCCCAACCCCCGCCTCTGATTAGAGAGGCGCTGGGAGCCGGTCAATTCCTGGATCGAGCCGTCGCCGAATGGCATGGCGGCGGCTTTGCTTCACATTGGGACGGGCGATAAGCTAGCCCTGTTGGCGGCCGAGAGTGGGTATGGGGGATGAGCCTGGCGGAAAAATCGTTTGAACCTGGCGCCCCTTGTCCGCTCGACGGCATCCGGGTCATCGACCTGTCGCGGCTGGTCGCGGGCAACGCGGTGTCGTCGCAGCTCGCCGATTTCGGGGCCGAGGTCCTGAAGATCGAGGATCCCGTGAAAGGCGACCCGCTGCGCGCCTGGCAGACCCAGGGCGTCAGCGTCCATTGGAAGCTCTATGCCCGTAACAAGAAGAGCATCGCGTTGAGCCTGCGCGATCGCCGGGGCCGCGACCTGCTGCTCGATCTGGCGGCGAGCAGCGAGGTGCTGATCGAGAATTTCCGACCCGGCACGCTCGAGAAGATGGGGCTCGGGCCCGATGTGCTGCATGCCCGCAACCCGCGCCTGGTGATCGTGCGCGTGTCAGGTTGGGGTCAGGACGGTCCCTATCGCGACCGGCCGGGTTTCGGCACGCTGGTCGAGAGCATGTCGGGCTATGCCGCGCGCACCGGCTTTGCCGATCGCGAACCGGTGCTGCCGCCGACCGCGCTCGCCGACATGGTCGCCGGGCTCTACGGCGCCTTCGCGGTCATGGTCGCGCTGCGCCAGGTCGAGGTCGAGGGCGGCAACGGGCAGATAATCGATTTGCCG
>VAZR01000348.1 GCA_005888515.1 Alphaproteobacteria bacterium
ATTTGATCTGGAGCCCGGTGGCTTTTGTCGATCTCGGTGTCGAAGGCGCCTGGGGGCACCGCGTCACCGTCGGCAACCAGCGCGGCGATGCCTGGACCTTGCAGAGCACGATGAAGTTCCGCTTCTAAGCCTGCCGGACTTAATCCTCGGGGCCCGCCTCCCCCGGCGGGCCTGCGGGACCGGCTCAGGTACTCCGGGAGGTGGAGCAAAGGAGCGACCGATGATCCAAATTGTCGAGGGGCTCCCGGACAATGTCGTGGGGATCGTCGCGAAAGGGCGGGTCACCAACGAGGACTGCAATAAGATCCTGAAACCCTTGATGGAGACCTCGCTGAAGCGGCACGACAAGGTCCGGCTCTACTACGAGATCGGCTGCCGCTTCCCCGGCGCCGCGTGGGAAGATCTCAGGATCGGACTCGAGCACATTCCGCAGTGGGAGCGGGTGGCGGTCGTGACCGATGTCGGCTGGGTCAGGCACACGGTCAACGCTCTGCGTTTTCTGATCGCCAGCGATGTGCGCGTGTTCACCAGCTTCCAGGCGCCGGAAGGCCGCGCCTGGATCACCTCGCACTAAATAGCGGCCGAGATCATTTCGCGGGTTCGAGAGCCGGCGCCGGCGCACCGGTCTTTGCAGCTTCGAGTTCGGCGGCCTTCTTCTCGACCAGCTCGACCAGGTGATCGACGATATCGGCGTCTTTGAGCCGGTGGTCGGTGACACCGCTGATATAAACCTGATGCGTGTTGTTGCCGCCGCCGGTAAAGCCGATATCGGTCTCACGCGCCTCGCCGGGTCCGTTGACGACGCAGCCGATCACCGACAGGGTCAGCGGCGTGGTGATGTGGGCGAGCCGTTCTTCCAGCATTTCGACGGTCTTGATGACCTGGAATTGCTGGCGCGCGCAGGACGGACAGGAGATCACCGTGACGCCGCGGCGGCGCAGGCCGAGCGATTTCAACATGTCGTAGCCGACCTTGACCTCTTCCACCGGGTCGGCCGACAGCGACACGCGGATCGTGTCGCCGATCCCGGCCCATAGCAGCATCCCGAGCCCGATCGACGATTTGACGGTGCCGCTGCGCAGCCCGCCGGCCTCGGTGATGCCGAGATGCAGCGGGTAATCGCAAGCCTCGGCCAATTGCTGGTATGCCGCCGCGGCGAGAAACACGTCCGACGCCTTGCAGGAGATCTTGAACTCGAAAAAGTCATTGTCTTCGAGGATCTTGGCGTGGTTGAGCGCGCTCTCGACCATCGCTTCGGGGCAGGGCTCGCCGTACTTCTCCAGCAGATCGCGTTCGAGCGAGCCGGCATTGACGCCGATGCGCATCGAGCAGCCATGGTCCTTGGCCGCCTTGATGACCTCGCGCACCCGCTCCGCCGAGCCGATATTGCCGGGATTGATGCGTAGGCAGGCGGCGCCGCTTTCGGCGGCTTCGATCGCGCGTTTGTAGTGGAAATGAATGTCGGCGACGATCGGCACCTCGACCTGGCGCACGATGTCCTTGAGCGCCAGCGCCGATTCCTGATCGGGGCAGGAGACGCGCACGATATCCGCGCCGGCCCGCTCCAGGGCTTGCACCTGTTCGACCGTGGCTTTGACGTCGCTCGTGACCGTATTGGTCATCGATTGCACGGTGATCGGCGCGTCGCCGCCGACCGGCACCTTGCCGACATGGATCTTGCGGCACGCCCGACGGTGAATATCGCGATAGGGCCGGACGCTCATGCTCAACCTCGCCGGAATTGATCGCTCGGCTTATAGAACGCTTCGGTGACGGAAAAAAGACCGCGCCGCGCCGATGTCGGCCCAATCGCGGCTGCTAGCCCTGAACTGCGGTCCCGCCGAGCAGCGCCGCGGGTTCAAGCACGACGTTGCGGCGCAACGTACCAACGGGCCCGAGCGAGGGCGCTGTCTTGCCGTCGACCGCAATCGTGAGCGCACCGGCATTCCCGGTCCGCATGACCAAGCCGGAACGCGCCGGAACCCGATAGGTTTCGCCGGCCTTCAGCACGCGCGAGAAGACGATCGACTGATCGGGTGCGCGCACCTGGACCCAGCAATCGGCCGTCGCGCGGATCTCGATGCGCCCGGCCGCCGCGGTACTGCCGTCGCCGCTCGGCGGGGTGGGCGCGGATGGTGCTTGCGGTGCCGCCATCGCGGTCTGCGGTGGGGCAGGTGGGGCTTGCGGGATCGCCGCAGCCGTTTGCGGCGATGCAAGGGTCTTTGCGGTCCCGGCCGGAGACTGTACCGGCGGGCTGCTTGCCGAGCTAGCCGGTGCCGGCGCGCCGGGTGTAGCGGTCGCGGTCGGGGCGGCCGCAGGTCCGCTGGTTGTTGCCTCTGCCGAGCCGACGAACAGACGCGAACTGAACCGCGGGTTTACCGGATTAGAGGCAGCAGCATCCGTCGCGGGCTTGCCCCCCGAAGCGGCGGCATCTGCTGCGGGCTTGGGCGATGCCGAAGCACCGGCGTCTTTGTCAGGCGAGGTGGCTTTTTCCGGTTGCATCTGCAATGCCGGCGGGACGGCGGTGACGCGCTCGGGCCGCGCCCGTTCGCCGGTCGATAGGTAGTACCAAGTGCCGTAGCCGCATATCGCCAGGATCAGCGCCACCAGCAGGATCGGCCCGCCGGGCACGCTGCGCTCGCCGAGCGGCACCGGCAGGCTCAGATCGGGGCGGAGGTGGCCGCCGGCCGATTCAGCCTTGTAGCGCTCCAACACCCAATCGTGGTCGAGTCCGAGGTGCCGCGCATAAGCGCGGACAAACCCGATCACATAGGTCGGGCCAGGCAGGTCTTGGGGGCGGCTTTGCTCGATAGCCGCGAGGAACGCCGGCTTGATGCGTAAGATCTCGCCGATGTCGTTAATGTCGAGACGCAACTCCTCGCGCCGCTCGCGCAGGAGCTCGCCGACCGGCCGCGGCCGCGGCATCGCCGCCGCAATCTCGTCCTCGCCGCTCTCGGTAAAAGGCGCCTTTATCCGCTGAAATATGCTCACGACGGGCTCTCGCTGTTGCGGCATTGTAGGGGATCGCGCCGAGCGCTGTCCAATCGAGCGCCCTCGCTCACACCGCGACGGCGTGGTCGCGGGCGTAGGCCTCGATCCAGCGCCGCAGCGAATGATCCGGGCGCTGCCCGATCTCGTCGAGATACCCGGCAAACACCCCGGCATCGAGGCTCTGTGTCATCGCCTTGACCGGCCCGACCGCGGTCGCGGCCAGCGACAAGGTCCGGAAACCGAGAGCAATCAGTACCATGGCCTCGATCGGGGTGCCGGCCATTTCGCCGCACATGCTGAGCGGCTTGTTGGCGGAGCGGCATTCGGCGATGACCTGGCGAAACAACGCAAGCATCGGCGCCGACAGCAGATCGTAGCGGTCGGCGAGGCGCGGATTGCCGCGATCGCAGGCATAAAGGAATTGGGCGAGATCATTGGTACCGATCGACAGGAAATCGACCCGTTCGAGCAGGGCCGGCAGCTGCCATAGCAGCGAGGGCACTTCGAGCATCACACCGATGCTGATCGAGCGCGGCGGTTCGCGCCCTTCAGTCGCGAGCCGGGCGACCTCCTTGTCGAGCAGGGCGCGGGCCTCCTCGAGTTCGGCGATCTCGGCGATCATCGGAAATTTGACGTAGAGGTCGCGCCCGCCGGCGGCGCGCAGTAAAGCGCGCAACTGCTGCCGCAGCATGGCCGGCCGGTCGAGGCCGATGCGGATCGCGCGCCAGCCCATCGCCGGATTTTCTTCAACCGTATGGGCGAGGTAGGGCAGCACCTTGTCGCCGCCGATATCGAGCGTGCGAAAAACGATCGGCCGGCCATCGACCTGCTCGTAGGCCCGGCGATAGAACTCGGTCTGGTCGGCGACATCCGGAAACGCGTGCCGCGTCAGCAGCGGGATCTCGGTGCGAAACAGCCCGACGCCTTCGGCTCCGGTCGCTGGCAGCTGCGCCAAGTCGAGCAGCAGCCCGGCATTAAGCAGCAGTCTGATCGACACACCGTCGCGGGTCACCGCCGGCGTGTCGCGCAGGGTGTCGTAATAGGCGCGGCGACGGTTGCGGGCCGCAACCGTCGCAGCGACACCTTGCTCGATATCGGCGCGCGGCCGGATCAATACCTGGCCGTGATCGCCGTCGACGATCACCGTGTCGCCATTGTCGATGCGAGTCGTGGCTTCGGCGACGCGGCCGACCACCGGAATGTCGAACGCGCGCGCGACAATCGCGACATGTGCGGTCGGCGAGCCTTCCTCCAGCACCAGGGCCTTGATCCGCCGGCTGGCGTAATCCAACAGCTCGGCCGGGCCCATCGCGTGCGCGACAAGGATAAATTCGGCTGGTGCGTCGGCGGCGGCCACGCCCGGCTCTTGCCCGGCAAGAATTTGCTGCAGCCGATTGGCGAGATCTTCGAGATCGAACAGGCGCTCGCGCAGATAGGGCTCGGTGATCTGCATCATCCGGCTGCGCGTCTCGTCGCGTACCTTCTGCACCGCCGCCTCGGCCCCGGCGAGCACCGCGACATCATCGAGACCTACCGCATGTTCGCCGCCGACCGCGGCTGGCTCGAACGGATCACCGAGGCGGTGCGCAGCGGCCTCACCGCCGAAGCCGCGGTGCAGCGGGTGAGCGACGAAACCAAAAGCCGCATGATGCAGGTCACCGACCCCTACCTGCGCGAGCGGCTCTACGATTCCCATCGAGCCGCACCGGCAGCGAAGCGCCGCTGCGGCTCTGCGCCATTTCGAGCGGATTGACCAGCTCGCCGCTCGCGGCCAGCTCGGCGACGATCATCGCGATCGTCTGCAGCACCTCGATTTCGTCCTCGGTGTAGTGGCGCGGCGTGCGGTTCTGCACGACAAGAACGCCCAACACCCGGCCGCCGCGCAGGATCGGCACCCCCATCAGCGAGTGGTAGATCTCCTCGCCGGTCTCCGGGCGATAGGCGAAATCGGGATGGGATTGCGCATCGGCCAGCGCCAGCGGTCGGGCAGTCGCCGCGATCACCCCGACAAGCCCCTCGCCGACCCGCAGCCGGGTGCGGTGGACCGCCTCGGGACGCAAGCCTTCGGTCGCGAACAGCTCGAGCACCTCGCCGGCGCGCATGACATAGGCCGAACAGACTTCGGCGATGACTTCGGCGGCGATGACCCGCACGATCCGGTCGAGCCGCTCCTGCGCGCTGCCCGATCCGGCCATGATGCCGCGCAGCCGGCCCAGAAGCCGGCGTATCGCGGTGACATGCCCCATCGAGTTCCTCGGGGAGCTCCCTTGGGGTGCGCCCGGGGGATTCTCGATCTCGCTCATCCGCCGGCGCCCTGGCCCTCCGCCGAGCCCGCAAAGGCTGAGGTGAACCGCTGATCGCGGCCGGCAATCGCCATCAGCGCCTGGTCGACCAACTCGGCGAGGATCTCGGCGGTGCTCTGTTCGCGGGTGACCAGCCCGACGCTCTGGCCGGCCATCAGCGAACCCGCTTCGACATCGCCGTCGATGACCGCTCGGCGCAGCGCGCCTGCCCAGAAATGCTCGATTTCCAGTTGTGCGTCCTTTTGCGACAGCTCGCCGCGATTGAAGCGGTCGATCACCTGACGCTGAATCTCGCGGAAGCGGTCGGTCGCGGGGTTCGCGAGGGCGCGCACCGGGATCACCGGAAAGCGCGCGTCGAGCTGAACCGATGCCACCGCATCGCGTGCCGAAGCGCGGATGAAGGCGCGCTTGAACTGCGCGTGGGCGACCGATTCATGAGCACAGACGAAACGGGTGCCGAGCTGCACCCCGGCGGCGCCCATTTCGAGATAGGACAGGATGGCCTCGCCGCGGCCGATCCCGCCGGCGACGAATACGGGCACCTCGGTCAGATGCGGCAATACCTCCTGCGCCAAAACCGCGGTCGATACCGGACCGATATGGCCGCCCGCCTCGCTGCCCTCGATGACGATGGCATCCGCCCCCATGCGCACGAGCTTCTTGGCCAAGACCAGCGCCGGGGCAAAGCACAACACCCGCGATCCGCCGGCGCGGATGCGCTGGATCGCCGCGATCGTCGGGATGCCGCCGGCCAGCACGACATGGCCGACCCGGTGCTCGATGCAGACATCGATCAGCTCCAAAAGCTGCGGATGCATCGTGATCAGGTTGACGCCGAACGGCCGGTTTGTCAGCGCCGCGGTCGCGGCGATCTCGCGGCTTAGCAAGTCGGGCGACATCGAGCCCGACGCAATGACGCCAAATCCGCCGGCATTGGAAATCGCGGCGACCAGGTTGCGCTCCGACACCCAGGTCATTGCGCCGCCCATGATGGCGCAATCCGTGCCGAGAAAAGCGCGGCCGCGCGCCCAGAGCCTGTCGAGTTCGGCACGGCGGCGATCTTGCCCAGCGCCGCGCGCACCCGCACTGCGCGATCGGGTCTCCGCCCGATCGGCCGCGGCCAATCCGTCGCTGACCGCGGGGCTCATCCGGGGGCGTCGAGCCCGTACGCCGTATGCAATGCCCGCAGCGCGAGCTCGGTATATTCGGCGGCGATCAGGACGCTGACCTTGATCTCTGAGGTCGAGATCACCTGAATGTTGATCCCCTTGTCGGCCAGCGTCTGGAACATCAGCTTGGCCACGCCGGCATGGCTGCGCATGCCGACGCCGATGACCGAAACCTTGACGACGTCGGGATCCGGCTTCAGGCCATGGAAGCCAAGCGCCTCGCGACGGCCCTGCAGCACCTCGACGGCACGGTCGAGGTCGGCGCGCGCGACGGTGAAGGTCAGATCGGTGGTTTTGCCGTCCGCCGAGATGTTCTGCACGATCATATCGACATTGATCGCATGGTCGGCGAGCGGGCCAAAAATTGCCGCCGCCACGCCGGGGCGGTCGGCGACTCTTTGCACCGTAATCTTGGCTTCGTCGCGGCTGTAGGCGATGCCGCTGACGACTCGTTGTTCCACGATCTCGTCCTCGTCGACCACGAGCGTACCGGGCATGTCGGCAAAGCTCGATAAAACCTGGAGGCGTACTCGGTGGTTCATCGCCAGCTCGACCGAGCGCGTCTGCAGTACCCGCGCTCCCTGCGATGCCATTTCGAGCATTTCCTCGTAAGTGATTCTACTCAGCTTCTGCGCCTTGGCAACGATGCGCGGGTCGGCGGTGTAGACGCCATCGACATCGGTAAAGATGTCGCATCGATCCGCCTTGAGCGCGGCGGCAAGCGCGACCGCTGAGGTATCCGAGCCGCCGCGGCCCAGCGTCGTGATCCGGCCGCGCGGGCCGAGCCCTTGAAACCCGGCAAAAACCGGCACTTGGCGTTCGGCAAACCGCCCCTCGACCTCGCTGGTTTGGATCGCTTCGATGCGTGCCTTGCCATGCACGTCATCGGTGCGGATCGGCACCTGCCAGCCGAGCCAGGAGCGGAGCTGATTGGTCGTGCCGGCCATCGCCGAGACAACGACCGCAACCTCGTTGCCGGCATCGACCTCCTGCTTGACCCGGCGGGCGGCGTTCTGGATCCGCTCGACATCGCCGACCGAAGTTCCGCCGAATTTCTGAACGATGCGCGACATGCTTCTCTCGTAAAGCGCTAGGCGTTAGATCGCAACGCGCGCAGCCCGCGTCCAGATCCCGACCGTGTGGCCTTGCTGTCGCACGTTTCGGGCCAATAGGCGAGATGTGCGCCATATTGTCGGCGCGCCGCCGGCCCCGCATACTCGCCGGGCGGTTCGGTTATGCTGGCGGCAGCCAGCCGGGCGCGGGATGCCGATGGTATGACAGAATTCGGCGATACCGTAGATCCTGAGGACATCGATCGCTTCGCTGCACACAGCGCCGGTTGGTGGGACCCTGAGGGCAGCTTTCGCCCGCTCCATCGAATAAACCCCGCCCGTCTCGATTTCATCCGGCGCCAGCTGCTAACGTCCCTCGGCCGCGATCCCCGCACGCTGCGGCCGTTCGACGGCTTGCGGCTGCTCGACATCGGCTGCGGCGGCGGTCTTGTCGCCGAGCCGATGACCCGGCTCGGCTTTGCCGTGACCGGGATCGATGCCGATGCCTCAGCAATCGATGTCGCCCGTGCCCATGCCGAGGCGAGCGGTCTCGTGATCGACTACCACAATGCCGGCATCGAACAGATCCGCGCCATCGGCGAGCGTTTCGACGTCGCCCTGGCGCTCGAAATCGTCGAGCACGTCACCGATCGCGAAACGTTCTTCGCCGCGCTCGGCGCCCTGGTCAGGCCGGGCGGGGTCTTTATCGGCGCCACCCTGAACCGCACCGCGCAATCTTTTGCGCTGGCAATCATCGGCGCCGAGTACCTGTTGGGCTGGTTGCCGCGCGGCACGCATGATTGGCGGCGCTTTGTGCGGCCGTCCGAATTTGTGCTCGGGCTGCGGCGCCACGGCTTCGCCGCAACCCGCCTCGCCGGCTTCAGTTACGATTGGCGGCGCGGCGGCTGGGCCGAATCCGGCGATCTCAGCGTCAATTATATGGTTGCGGCGATACGGCGGTGATCGGCGCTCCGACGCCGCCGGCCGAGGGGTCAGGCGTCGCTCTGGACCCAGGGAATGCGGCCGAACTCGATGCCTTCCTCGGCCAGCGCCTGCGATTCTTCGTTACTCGCCTCGCCGTAGATGCCGTGCGGATCGACCTCACCGTAATGGATACGGCGCGCTTCCTCGGCAAAGCGCTCGCCGACATAATCGCAGTTTGTTTCGACCTGCCGGCGCAGCTCCGTCAGCGCCGCACGCATCTGGGCTGGCGAGATCGGCGTCTTGTCGCGCGAGCGGCCGATATGCGGTGCCATCAGCGCCTTCTCGACTTGCGAATCGCCGCATTGCGGACAGGCGATCTCGTTCGCCTTCTGCTGGGCCTCGAAACCCTCGCCGTCACGAAACCAGCCCTCGAATTCATGACCGGAAGCGCATCGCAGGGTGAACAGGATCATCGAGCCGACCTCCTGACCCATTTATGT
>VAZR01000349.1 GCA_005888515.1 Alphaproteobacteria bacterium
TCCGGGGTCATGTCACGCATTTCGGCGAAACTGCGTTCGCGAAACGGTCCGCCGCTGCAGGTCAGCGTAATCTTTTCGATCCCGTCAACCCGCTGAAAATCGAAGCATTGCCAGATTGCGTTGTGCTCGCTGTCGACCGGCAGCAGGGTCGCGCCATGCGCCAGGACTTCGCGCATGAACAGGCTGCCGGCGCAGACCAGTACCTCCTTGTTGGCGAAGGCAACAATGCGGCCCTGCCGTATCGCGGCAAGCGTAGGTTCCAGTCCAGCCGCTCCGACGATACCGGCCATGACCCAGTCGGCCGGCCGTTCGGAAGCCTCGACCAGCGCCGCCCGGCCACACGCTACCTCGATCCCGGTGCCGGCAAGCGCGTCCTTCAGCGCGGCGTATTCGCTCGGCTCGCCTATCGCGGCAAAACGCGCCCGGAGCGCACGGGCCTGCTCGGCCAGCAAGGCGGCATTGTGATTGGCGGTCAGCGCCTCGACGGTGAATGATTTGGGATTGCGTTTCAGCAGGTCGATGGTGCTTTGGCCGATCGAGCCGGTCGAACCGAGAACGGTCACTCGCCGCGGCTGTCCGGCCTGACCATTTGTCCGATCGGCCGGGACCCCAAGCGGGCCCGCCTTCGCCCGGCTAGCCGCGGTTATCGCCATGCCAACACGCTGCCACCGCCGATCAGCGTCAACAGCGCTACCGCCGGGATCACGGCCAAAAGGCCATCAAGCCGGTCGAGAAGGCCGCCATGCCCGGGAATGAGGCCGCTCGAGTCCTTCACGCCGAACCTTCGCTTGGCCACGGACTCCGCAAGATCGCCGAACTGCTCGACAATCGCAAGTCCCGCGCTCAGCAAAACCAGAGGTAGCGCTGACGCACCAAGCAGACGGGCGGTCGCCCAGCCGGTCAGCGCCGCGCAGCCGGCGCCGCCGATCACGCCGGCCCAGGTCTTGCGCGGGCTCCATTCCGGCGCCAACAGCGGACCGCCAATCCGGCGCCCGGCGATATAGGCGCCGATGTCAGTGGCCCAGACCACGGCGAAGATCCACAGCAGGGTCAGCGGTCCACCAGCCTCCGCGCGCGCCAGCCACAACAGCAGCACACAGGGTAGCGCGATCCAAAGCAAGCCCAGCGCTAACCATCGCGGCTCGGCCTCATGCTCCCGCCGCGCGACCCAGAAAACGATTGCCGCGCCGGCCGCGGTGGCGGCGAGCGCCAAAGCGATGCCGGCGAACACGGCGATGATGACGGCCACGAGAGCGGCGGCGATCAAAACGGCCCCGGTGTTCCCAATCCCGCCGCCGCGGCACAGCCTGGCCCATTCCCAAGCCATGCCGATGGCGGCGATTGCGGTCAGGATCGGCAGCCAAGGCGAGCCGTACCAGGTGGCGGCGATCGCGATCGGCGCCAGCACCAGAGCGGACAGGATGCGGAGCGTCAGCAGGCCCGGTTCAGCGCGAGCCAACAGAGGCACCGTAGCGGCGCTCGCGGCCACAATAATCGGCGATCGCCTGCTCAAGATCGGCACGGCCGAAATCGGGCCACAGCGTCTTGGTAAAGACGAGCTCGGCATAGGCGCACTGCCACAGCAGGAAATTGCTGATGCGCTGTTCGCCGCTGGTGCGGATCAGAAGGTCGGGATCGGGCAGATCGGCGGTGAACAGATGCGACGCAATCAGCTCCTCGTCGATGGCATCGAGCGGCAGAGTGCCAGATTTCGCCTTGGCAGCGATGGCACGCGCTGCCGCGGCAATCTCTGCGCGGCCGCCATAGGACAGCGCGATCGTCAGGTTGATCGCGCGGTTCTCGCGGGTCAGCGCCTCCGCGTTGTCGATCAGTGTGATGATATCCGCCGACAGGCGGCAGGTCTCGCCGATTACCCGCAGGCGCACGCCATTGCGATGCAACTCCGCGATCTCGCCGCGGAGGTAATGGCGCAGCAGCCCCATCAGATCGTCGATCTCGTCGAGCGGCCGCTTCCAGTTTTCCGAGGAAAAACCGAACAGCGTCAGATACGGAACGCCGAGTTCGGTCGCCGCCGTCAGCGTGCGCCGCACCGCCTCGGCGCCACGGCGGTGACCAGCAATGCGCGGCAGACCGCGGCTCTGCGCCCATCGGCCGTTCCCGTCCATTATGATGGCAATGTGCCGCGGCAATAGGCCGGACGAAGCGTCGACACTCATCAGACTTGAAGGATTTCCTTGTCCTTTTGCGCGAGCGTCTCGTCGATGCGCTTGATGTGGTCGTCGGTCATGTGCTGCACGTCATTCTGCAGTTTCCGCTGCTGGTCCTGCGAGATTTCGTGGTCCTTTTCCAGCTTGCGCAGCGCCTCGATGCCGTGTTGTCGCACCTTCCGCACCGCGATGCGCGCATCCTCGGCGTATTTCGCCGCGACCCGGGTCAATTCGCGCCGCCGCTCCTCGTTGAGCTCGGGGATTGGTACGCGGATCACCTGGCCCTCGGTCTGCGGATTGAGACCGAGCCCGGCTTCCCGGATCGCCTTATCGACTGCCTTGACGACGCCGCGGTCCCAGACCTGCACGGTGATCATGCGCGGCTCGGGCACGTTAACGTTGGCCACCTGGTTGAGCGGCACCATGCCGCCATAGGCGTTGACCTGTACCGGCTCCAGCAGGCTGGTCGATGCCCGCCCGGTGCGCAGCCCACCGAACTCCTTGCGCAGCACTTCGATCGCGCCATCCATGCGGCGCCGGAGATCCTTCAGCAATTCATCTTCGGTCATGGCGTAAGTTCCCTCGCGCTTCCCCGT
>VAZR01000178.1:0-547 GCA_005888515.1 Alphaproteobacteria bacterium
GCGGAGAGAAAAATCGTCTTCGCGAAGGATCGGCCCATGCCGATCAAATCGTCGGAGGTTTTCGGCAGGACAGAGGCCCAGGCGGTGCGCTCGCGCTCCGGCGTGGCAGGAGCGAACAGAACATGCTGCCATTGCGGATCGAGATGGCGGTCGTACCAGGCGACGTATTCCTCGACCATCGCACTTGTGGCGGGATGCGTCGTGACATCCTCGACGCGGCCTTCGCCGAGCACCCAGACCTTGCGCCCGTCGCGCAGGGCTGCACGATAATCGGCGCCGGTGCGAGGCCTGCCGATCTTCTCTGTCATGCGCCGGCCCGCCAGAGGTCGCGGAACTGCACCGCCACGATCTCGGAGTATGGGACATCCTCGTCGAGAATGCTCATGCGGCGGGCGAAATCGTTGATCACGGCGACCGAATGCTCGCTGATCGCCGCGTTGTAGAACGGCAAGTCGCGCTCCACGATACCGGCAATCAGCCCGGCCTCGCGCGGCGGAAAGCGCTTCGCGCCGGCCTCGGTGGCGCGCGACACGTCTGCCTTCAGCGC
>VAZR01000178.1:627-16489 GCA_005888515.1 Alphaproteobacteria bacterium
CGCCGCGGTCAGGCCGAAATTGACACTCGACCCGGTGGCGCCCGGTACCGGGCCGATCCGGATGTCATGGGGGCGCGGATCGAGCCCGGCCGCGGTCAACAGGCCGCGCAGCCCCATCTCGACCCAGGGCGCGGCGCCGATCCTCCGCCCCTTCAGCGCCGCAAGATCGCCGCGTGCGATACCGAGCTCCTTGCGCATAACGAGGAACCAGTACATGCCCTGCGCCAGCGCGCCGAGCAGCTTGACGCCACGCCATTCGGTAAAAGCGGCGAGGGCGCCATGCGCCGCGCCGCCGACAAAATCGATCGCGCCATCGCGCAACGCCTCATAGGCACGGTCGACCGGAAAGATCAGCTCGGCCGAGACGTCGAGCCCCTCACGCTCGAAAAACTCGAGCTCGGCCGCGGCTAATGCCGGGAAGTAGGAGTTCGAGATCAGATCCGGTATCGCGAGCTTCATTCCGCTGTTCCTTTGGATATCATTGCGAGGCGCACGGCGACGAAGCAATCCCCTTCGGGCTGAGCACAACCGGCGGGGGATTGCTTCGCTTCGCTCGCAATGACAGCCATTGGGCGATCTTCCTAGTCTACAGCGGCCAGCCTATAGTCGCGGACAGCGCAAGGGAACAGGGCACGGGTATGACGGCGGTCGCGTCTACGGCCCCTCTCCCGCACTGCGGGAGAGGGAGGGGCCCACGTCGCAGGCGTGGGTGGGTGAGGGCGGGTGCAAGAATGCCCTCACCCGGCTTCGGGCTTCGCCCTCAGCCACCCTCTCCCGCGGTGCGGGAGAGGGGCTCTGCGGAGCCGCCGAAATGAGCCCGTTCGCGCTGGAGGAGCCGGCCTCGCTGGCCGAGGCCTTGGCATTGCTCGACCCGGACGATCCCGGCGCGCGCGCGATCGCCGGCGGCACGGCGCTGATGCTGATGATGAAATCGGGGCTGTACCGGCCGCAGCGGCTTGTCAGCCTGCGGCGGCTCGGCCCGGCCTTGACTGGCATCCACACCGCGGCCGATGGCGGGATCGAGATCGGCGCGATGGTGCGGCTCGCGGATATCGAGCGTTCGGGGAAGGTGCGCGCCGCAGCGCCAGTCATCGCCGAGACCCTGCTGACCCACTCGAATGTCCGGGTGCGCAACGTCGCGACGCTCGGCGGCAATCTCGCCCACGCGGACCCGCATATGGATCTGCCGCCGGTGTTGATCGCGCTCGGCGCGACAGTGCGGGTCACCGGGCCTGCCGGTGAACGGAGCATAGCTATCGAGGACCTCGTCACCGGCTATCTCGAAACCGTGCTCGCCAACAACGAGCTGATCACCGCGGTCTCGATACCGCCGCAGACCGGCCGGCGCGCGACATATGCCAAAGTTACTGCGCGTACCGCCGATGACTGGCCGGCGCTCGGCCTCGCCGTTTCGGTCCATGCTGAAGATGGAGTCGTGCGCGACGCACGCATCGCGATCGGCGCCGCGACCGAAACGGCGCGGCGCCTGCCGCAAGCCGAAGCGGCGCTCGCCGGGCGCGCCGTAACCGATACGACATTGCGCGAGGCCGGCCGCGCCGCGGCTGCCGAGGCGCCGGTCGTGGCTGACCATCACGGCTCGGTCGCCTACAAGCGCGTGCTGATCGAGGTGCATTTGCAAAGGGCGTTGCGGCGGGTATTGGACGGAGCGGCACGATGACCGAGACGCCGCGCATCTCGGCCGGCCAGATCGGCCGCTCGATTCCGCGGGTCGAGGCCCGCGCCAAGGTCACCGGCACCGCGGAATACATCCACAATCTGCGGCTGCCCGGCATGCTGTGGGCCAAGATCTGCCGCAGCACGGTGCCGCACGGCCGCATCCGCCACATCGACACGAGCGCCGCAGCGGCGATCACCGGGGTACAGCGCATCGTCACTGCCGCCGATATCCGCAACGTCATCGCCGAGCCCTATTATGGCCCGGCGTTTCACGACCAGCCGATCCTTGCGGAGGAGAAGGTGCGGCATGTCGGCGAGCCGGTCGCGGCGGTGCTCGCTGCCGACCCGCGCATCGCCGAGCAGGCGGCGCAGGCGATCATTGTCGATTACGAACCGTTGCCGGCGGTCTATGACGAGGTCGAGGCGCTCACCTCGAGCGTGTTCGTGCACGACCAGCTGAAGCCGGCCGGCACCTTTGCCGATCTGAAGCACCTCGCGGGCAGGCGCGACACCAATATCGCGCTGGATTTTCACCTCAGGCGCGGCGATGTCGAGAAGGCTTTCGCCGCCGCGGAGCAGGTGTTCGAGCACACCTTCCGTACCCAGCAGACAATGCACACGCCGCTCGAACCGCATGTTGCGGTCGCCGACGTCCGGGACGGTGCGGCGGTGATCCACAGCTCGACGCAGAACCCGTCCTTTGTGCGCATCGAGATCGCCCGGCTGCTCGGCTGGCCGGAGAACCGGGTGCGGGTCAAGACCGCGTTTCTCGGCGGCGGGTTCGGCGCCAAGGTTTACGTCAAGGTCGAGGCGCTGGCTGTCGCGCTGTCGATGCTCGCCGGCCGGCCGGTCAAAATCGCGCTGACGATGGAGGAGCAGTTCTTCACGATCAGCCGGCACGCCAGCACGTTCCGCATCAAGAGCGCGGTCGACAAGGAGGGGCGCATCACCGCGCGCCATTGCGAGGTGTTCTACAATGGCGGCGCCTATGCCGATATCGGGCCGCGCGTCGCTCAGAAATCCGGCTTCACCGCCGCCGGGCCCTACGACATTCCGAATGTCGCGATCGACTCCTTCGAGATCTACACCAACCGCCCGCCGGCCGGCGCGTTCCGCGGCTTCGGCATGCCGCAGCTGGTGTGGGCCTATGAGTGTCACGCCGACCTGATCGCGCGCGGCCTCGGCATCGATGCCGTCGAATTCCGCCGCAAGAATTTGCTACGCGAGGGCATGCCGCACGCCACCGGCACGATCATGCGCGACGCGGCCACCGCGGCGGTGCTCGACCGTCTGGCGCAGCGGATCGGTTGGGGCCAGCCTTTCAACCGCGGCAACGGGACATTGCGGCGCGGGCGCGGCATCGCCTTCGGGCTCAAGGCGGCGATCTCGCCGACGACCTCGGTCGCGACTGTCGCGATTGCCGCCGACGGCAGCTGCACGGTCTATTGTGGCACGGTCGATATGGGCCAGGGCTCGACCACCGCGATGGCGCAGATCGCCGCCGAGACGCTCGAGCTGGACGCCGAGGCGGTGCGCGTCGTCGCCCCGGATACCGATGTCACACCCTATGATATGGGGACCTTGGGGTCGCGCTCGACCTTCCACATGGGACATGCGGTACGGCTCGCCGCCGAGGAGGCGAAGGCAAAGCTCGCCGCGCTCGCCGCCGAGACAGGCGTTCCGCCCGGCACGAATCTCCCACTCGCCGAATTGTTCCGCCGCAAATACGGCATGCAGGCGGGCACGGTCGTCGGCTCCGGCAGTTATCTGCCGAGCTATGTCTCGCCCGATCACGCGACCGGAATGACCCCAAACGCGACGCCGTTCTGGATGGTCGGCGGCAGCGCGGCCGAAATCGAAATCGACACCGAGACGGGGCAGGTGCGCGTGCTGCGCCTGGTCACGGTGGCCGATGCCGGCACGCCGGTGAACCCGCGCATCGTCGAGACGCAATTGACCGGTGCGGCAATCCAGCATCTCGGCATGACTTTGTTCGAGAACATGGAATTCACCGACGGGCAGCTGCGCAATCCGAACTTCGCCGAGTACAAGATCCCGGGCATCCGCGACTTGCCGGAACAGCTGACCGGCGAGATCGTCGATGCGGTGCAACAGAGCGGACCTTACGGCGCCAAGGGGGTCGGCGAGACCGGCACCTTTGCGGTGGCGCCGGCGATCGCCAACGCAATCCATGACGCTGTCGGCGTGCGGCTGATGGAATTGCCGATCACGCCCGAGGCGGTCTATCGCGCGCTCCGCACCGCCGCCGGCGACCCGCTGGGAGACACTTGATGTCATTGCGAGGAGCGCAGCGACGAAGCAATCCCCCGCCGGGTGCGCTCTGCCCGGGGAGATTGCTTCGCTTCGCTCTCAATGACAGCAGGGTGGGGCGACGATGAGCGCCGCACCGCGCACGATCCGCTTCACACTCAACGGCAGCGCCGTCGAGGCGACCTTCCCGCCTCATCTGAGCCTGATCGAGCTGCTGCGCGAACAATTCGATCTGTTCGGCGCACGCGAGAGCTGCGGCCAGGGCCTGTGCGGCTGCTGTACTGTGCTGGTCGACGGCAACGCCGTGTCGAGTTGTCTTTACCTCGCAGCGTTCGCCGATGGCGCCGAGATTCTGACCGTCGAGCACCTCGCTCGCGACGGCCGGCTCGATCCGGTGCAACAGGCCTTTATTGAGGCCGGCGCGTTCCAATGCGGCTTCTGCACGCCGGGTTTCGTGCTGATGACAAAACAACTGCTCGACGATCACCCCGACCCGACCGATGACCAGATCGGTCATTACCTGTCGGGCAATCTCTGCCGCTGCGGCACCTATCCCGAGATCATCGCCGCCGTATTAGATGCTTCTCACTGCCTCACCGTCTCATTGTGAATTTATCTAGCTGCGCCGGTACGGATGGCCCGGCAGGCCGGGCACCTTGACCCGGAGTGAATAGACAGAGGTGCGGGCGGTGAAGAAGATGGTCTTCATGTCTGGTCCGCCGAAGCACAGATTGGCGGGCACTTCCGGCGTCTTGATCACGCCGAGCTTGTCGCCATTCGGCGCGAACACCCAGGTGCCGCCCGGCCCGGTGCAGTAGACCCGGCCTTCGACATCGACCTTCATGCCGTCGGGCACGCCTTCCTTCTCGTCCGAGGACATGTCGGCGAAGATGCGCCGCCGCACCATCGTGCCGGCGCCGTCGAGCTCGATCGCATGGATGTACATCGCCTGCCGCGTATTGGCGACGTACAGCACCCGCTCGTCGGGCGAGAAGGCGAGCCCGTTCGGATATTCGAAATCGGCGACATGGCTGGCCGAGCCGTCCGGCTTGACGCGATAGATCGCCGAGGGATCGAGCTCACGCTCGCCAAGGGGTATCCGCAATCCCGGATTGGTGAAATAGATGCTGCCGTCGGATTTGCAGACGAGGTCGTTCGGCCGGCTGAGGCGCTTCCCCTCGAAGCGGTCGATCAGCACCTCGGAGACGGCGAATTTCCCGTCCGCCGGCCAGCGCGTCAGCCGGCGGTTGCCGCCCTCGCAGATGACAAGACGGCCCTGCGGATCGAACGTCGTGCCGTTGCCCTCGCCGGTGTTCTCGCGCAGCAGCTCGGCGGGCGATCCCGGTCGGATCCGATAAAACTTGCTCGCCCGCACATCGACGAAATAATAGAAGCCGTCGGGATGCCACAGCGGGCCTTCGGTGAACACAAAGCCGGTCGCGAGGCGTTCGGCCTCGGCTTGGTCGGTGATCTGCGAGAGCCCGTCCATTACGTTTCTCCCCTCCGTCGGTTTGCGGTTTTGGGTATCCTAGCCGAGCAACCCTGACGGGCGCCACCGCGCAAGACCAAGGAGGCGATGATGGCCGCGGACCCCAACTGCATCTTCTGCAAGATCGTCGCCGGCGAGATCCCCTGCTTCAAGCTGTTCGAGGACGCCGAGACGCTCGCCTTTATGGACATCAACCCGGTGCATGACGGGCATGCGTTGGTGATCCCGAAAGCGCATTCGGCGAATGTGTTCGAGATCACGCCGGAGGATTTTGCAGCCGCCGCGCGGACCGCGACAAAGATGGCCAAGGCGATCAACGCCGCGGTCAAACCGGACGGTATCAATCTGATGCAGGCAAACGGGGAGGGGGCCGGTCAGTCGGTCGGCCACTTTCACCTGCATATCGTTCCCCGCCGCAACGATGACGGGCTGCTGTTCAACTGGGATCCAAAGCCCGGCGACCGCGGTCATATCGCCGCGGTGGCTGCGCGTATTCGCGAATTTCTATAGAGCTTCGTTCGCTACCGGCGCGGCGTCGTCGATCACGAGCTGGACCGCAGCACCGCCGCGATAATCGTCGCGCCGCAGATGGCCGGCGACATGGATCGCGCGGCCGCGCGAGCCGAGGAGAAATTCGCCGAGCGGCGTCTCGGCGACGCGAAATGCGATCGCTTTGAGCTTCGCCGCCCCGATCGGATCCGCCAATGTGCAACGCAGATGCCCGGTGCCGACCGGTTCGACGAAAGCAACCTGCACGCTGGGGAAAGCGAACCGCGGCTCGGCGTTGGCGGCGCCGAACGGCGCCAATGCCGTAATGTGCTCGATGACCCCGCCCTGCGCGCCAGCGGCCGATAGCGCGCCGTCGATCATCAATTCCGGCACCAGATGCTCGCTCGCCAAGCCGTCGCCGAGCCGCTCGACCAGGAACTGGCGCAGCGCATCGAGCTTGTCCTCGGTGACCGTAAAGCCGGCCGCCATCGCATGTCCGCCGCCATTGATCAGCAGCCCAGCCTGGCGCGCTGCGATGACCGCGGGGCCGAGCGCCAAACCCGGCACCGAGCGGCCCGACCCCTTGCCGGTGCCGTCGGCGAGCGCAACGACGCAGGCCGGCCGCTCGTAGCGTTCCTTCAGCCGCGCCGCGACGATGCCGATAACGCCGGGATGCCAGCCCTCGGCCGCGGCGAACACCAGCGAAGGCGCTTGCGGCGTCGTCTCGACCTGCGCGATCGCGGCCTGCAGGGTGCGCGCCTCGATCTCGCGGCGCTCGCGGTTGTAGTTGTCGAGGCGCTGGGCCAGCTCGGCAGCGAGCGCCGGGTCGTCGGTCGATAAGAGACGCGCGCCGAGATCAGCGGCGCCGACCCGGCCGCCGGCATTGACCCGCGGCCCGAGTACGAAACCGAGCTTATAGGCGTCGACCGGTCCGTTTGATCCGTTCGTCACGCCAACCGCAGCCAGAGCCTTTAAGCCGGGATTGTTCGCGCGCTGCATGACCCGGAGGCCCTGCGCGACGAGCGCGCGGTTGATGCCGGACAGCGGCACGACATCGCACACCGTGCCGAGCGCGACCAAATCGAGCCATTGCAGCAGATCGGGCTCGGGGCGGTCGCGGTACCAGCCGGCCTCGCGCAATGCGCGGTTCAGCGCGACGACCAGCAGAAACGCAACGCCGACCGCCGCCAGCACGCCATGCGGGCTTGTCTCGTCGAGCCGGTTCGGATTGATCACCGCCAGTGCGCGCGGCAATAGCGGCTCGGTCACGTGATGATCGACGACGATAATATCGAGCCCGGCCTCGGCGGCCGCGGCGAGCGGCTCATGCGCGGTTGCGCCGCAATCGACCGTGACGACGACCCCCGCACCGTCTGCTTTGAGGCGCAGCAGAGCCGGCGCATTCGGGCCATAGCCTTCGCGCATCCGGTCGGGGACATAGACCGAGGCATGCGTACCGACGGCCGCGAAGAAACGCAACAACAACGCAGCAGATGTTGCGCCGTCGACATCGTAATCGCCAAACACGACGATCGGCTCGCCGTCCCGCACGGCGCGCAACAGGCGCGCGACAGCACGATCCATGTCGCGCAGATGCAGCGGGTCCGGCAGCCGGTCGCGCAGCCGCGGCGCCAGAAATCCCGGCGCTTCATCAATACCGACGCCGCGTTGCGCGAGCAGGCGTCCGACGATTTCCGGTAGGCCATAGCGCTGCGCGATTGCCGCTGCGAGACCCGGTTCGGGCTCGCGCGTCCGCCAGCGCCGGCCGCATACCGATCGCTCGACCCCGAGGAAAGATGCTGCGGAACTCGCCAACGCCATGCCGTCCATCGCGTCATCGTCGGTCCTGCAACGGCAGGGGTCGAGAACCTAACGCCAGGGCCTTACGCCCTCTCGATTTCCGTTTTTGCGCGAGTGACCGGTGAATACTTATCGACAGAATCGGACGGGATTGCCCCTCACCCCGGCCCTCTCCCCGCAAGCGGGGAGAGGGAGAGCTGCGGCAATCGCCCTAGTAAAGCCGCGATGATTTCTTCGTCGCTTGCAGCTGCGTTCCCTCTCCCCGCGGGCGGGGAGAGGGACAGGGTGAGGGGCGTGTTCCTTAGCGGCCGAGCGGCGCGAAGGGCTGCTTGCGGGTGAAATCATGATCGGCTTCGACCCGGCGCACGGTGCCCGTCTTCGAGCGCATCACCACCGAATGAGTAAAGGCGCCGCCGGGAAACCGCCGCACGCCTTTCAGCATGCTGCCGTTGGTCACACCGGTGGCGGCGAACATCACATCGCCATGCGCCATGTCGAGGAGCTCGTATTTGCGGTTCAGATCCGTGATGCCGAGGCGCTGCGCCCGGCCGCGCTCGTCGTCGTTGCGGAACAGCAATCGTCCTTGCATCTGCCCGCCGATGCAGCGCAATGCGGCTGCGGCCAGCACGCCTTCGGGCGCGCCGCCCGAGCCCATGTAGATGTCGATCCCGGTCTCCGGCTCAGAAGTGGCGATGACACCGCTGACGTCCCCGTCACCGATCAGCATGATGCGGGCGCCGGCCTCGCGCACCTTGGCGATCAGCTCGGCGTGGCGCGGCCGGTCGAGGATGCAGACGACCAGATCGGCGATTTCCGCCTTTTTGGCGCGCGCCAGGTTTTTCAGGTTTTCGGCCGGCGTCTGGTCGAGATCGACAACCCCGTCCGGCAGACCGCCGCCGACCGCGATCTTGTCCATGTAGACATCGGGGGCATTGAGGAAACCGCCGTCATCGGCCATCGCCAGCACGGCCAGCGCGTTGGCGCCTCCTTTGGCGGTGATAGTCGTGCCTTCGAGCGGGTCGAGCGCGATGTCGATCTTGGGACCTTGGCCGGTGCCGACCTTCTCGCCGATGAACAGCATCGGCGCCTCGTCGCGCTCGCCTTCGCCGATCACCACAGTGCCGTCGATCGATAGGCTGTTCAGCGCCTGCCGCATCGCGTCGACTGCGGCTTGGTCGGCGGCCTTCTCGTCGCCTCGCCCCATCAGCCGCGAAGCCGACAGCGCCGCCGCCTCTGTGACGCGAACCGCTTCGAGCGCGAGATTGCGATCCATCCTGGAGTTGTCGGCCACGGTTCCCTCCCTCGCTGCTCGTTACAAGTGTTCAGAAGTCTTCGATACGGATCATGCGCGGCGGTTCGAGGACCGAGTCGAGTCCCGCAATCCGTTCGATCGCGCGCTGCATCGCCGCCTCGACGGTGACATGCGTCGTCAGAACCACCGGCACCGCTTCGCCGGGCGCGCGGCCGCGCTGGATCATCGACTCCATCGAGACATGCTCGTCCCTGAGCGCCGCCGCGACATCGGCGATGACGCCGGGCTGGTCGACGACCATCAGCCGAATGTAATAGGCGCCCTGATGGCGCTCCATCGCCGCTCCGGGCAGCGCGTCGAGCGAGGCGGCCGGCACCCCGAACGCTGGGACATACCGCCCGGCAGCAATGTCCACCAGATCGGCGGCGACCGACGAGGCGGTCGGGAAGGCGCCGGCGCCGCGGCCTTCGAGCACGACGCGACCGACAAAGTCGCCCTCGGCGACGACGGCATTGAACACGCCCTCGACCGCGGCGATCGGGGTTTCGCGCGGCACCATGCAGGGATGGACGCGCTGCTCTAGGCCGTGATCGGTCAAACGGGCGATGCCCAGCAGCTTGATGCGATAGCCGAGCTCTTCGGCGAAATCGATGTCGAGCCGCGATATATGGCGGATCCCCTCGGCGTAGACGCCGGGGAGATCGACTGGGCGGCCGAACGCCACGCTCGCCAGGATCGCCAGCTTGTGCGCGGCATCGATACCATCGATGTCGAAGCTCGGATCGGCCTCGGCATAGCCGAGCTTCTGTGCTTCGGCGAGCACCTCGGCGAATTCGCGGCCGCTCTCGCGCATCGTCGTCAGGATGTAGTTCGAGGTGCCGTTGAGAATGCCGTAGACCCGGGCCAGCCGATTGCCGGCGAGGCTCTCGCGCAGGGTCTTGATGACCGGGATGCCGCCCGCCACCGCCGCCTCGAAGGCGAGCGCAACCCCGGCCTTCTCGGCCGCCGCGGCAAGCCGGGTCCCGTGTTCCGCCATCAGCGCCTTGTTGGCGGTGACGACATGCTTATTGAGTTTGAGGGCGCTCTCAATGACGTTCAGCGCGACGCCCTCGGCGCCGCCGATCAGCTCGACCACGACATCGATTTCCGGATCGGCGGTCATGGCGACCGCGTCTTCGTACCAGCGCACCGCCGACAGATCGACGCCGCGGTCGCGCCGGCGATCGCGCGCCGACACCGCGGCAACAACGATGCGGCGGCCGGCGCCCACCGCCAAGAGCTTGGCCTGGCGCGCCAGCAGCTGCAAGGTTCCGGCACCCACCGTGCCGAGCCCGGCAACCGCGATTTTCAAGGCGGGCTTCACAAGCGTGATCCGGTGATGGTCATTGCGGGTGTCATGGCATCAATTGGATCTCGACACGATCGATCGGCCCGGAATCGCCCGCCGGCGCTGCCTCGGCTTGAATCTTATCGGCCGGGATTCCGGCTGCCCGCAGCGCGGCGGCAACCGCCTGTGCGCGTTCGAGGGCGGCATGATAACCGGCCAGCGGTTCGCCGCCAGGCGCGCCCGGAGCCGCCGCCGCCGCATAGGCAACGACGCGAACCGGACGAGGCTGCTCATTGTACAGCGCCGCGACCCGCTCGATTTGGGCGCGGGCACCGGTGTCGATGCGGGGCGGCAGGCCGAGCAGCTCCAATGCCGCGACCAGTGTGGGAGCCGCAGGGCGTCGCGCGATCGGCCTTCCGGGATTGGGCGGCGGCGCATCGGCGATGACCGGAACGGGCGGCGGCGGCACCGGCATCCCCGCTACGACCGTTTCCCGAGGCGGCTCAGGAGCGGTGGGTATCATCGGCGGAGCCGCGGCAAGCTCGGGTGGCGGCAAAGGCGCACATGGCACCTCGGGCTCCGGTATGGCCCGCACCTCGGGCACCTGGAGCGTCGATTCGCGTGGTTGCGGTTCGGGCGGTTCGCCGCGCTTGCGTTGATGAGACTCAGGGCTACCCGGCGTCACCACTGCCGTCGCATTCGCCGAAGCCGTCATCGGCGATTTGCAGGGCACTAGATCCGGCGGATTCGAATTTGCCGTGGTGCCGCTCGATGGTACCGGACCGGTAGCGCCGGCCTGTGTCTCGGTCCGGTTCGCCACCAGTGTTTCTGTCAGCTTTTGCCGTTCTGCGGTGGTCGTGGCATGTGTGGGCGGCGGCGGCACCGTCGCGAGGTTCGGGTAGGCCATGACCTCGCCGGCCGCCAAATTTTCGGTGAAAGGCGCGGTCTCGGGATTGGGATCGTTGCGGCTGACCCCGACGACCGACCGATAGGTTTCGATCGGGCTGCACCCGACCAAAGCCAGCGCCAATGCCACCCCGGTCAGTCCCGCGGCCGGCCAGCCGGGACCGCCACGACAACGATAGCGGGCTCCGCGCAACACCATCAGCGAGGTCCCAACCCCTACAACCGCCCGCCGCCGCGGTTTCGGCATGCCCCCGCGGCCCGACAATCGAACCGCTGATGTATTAGATCCGGGACCGCCCGTCACTACATTTGATCCACCCATAGCGGGTGAGGACCTTGGGATGAGCGATACAAAGGGCAGCGCACGTCCCGGCGGCACCGCCTCTCGGGGAAGCACCTCCGCGGGTGGCGAAACGCCGGGTACGAAGCCGCCGCCCGATCCCGCCGAGCTGTCGCGGCAAATCGCGGAGATCGCCGAAAAAAGCCAGCGGCTTGTCGCCGATTTCCTGTCGCGCCAGAATGGCGAAGGCGGTTTCGGCATGGCCAATCCGATGGCGGTCGGCGCGGCTTTTTTTGAGATGACGGCGCGGATGATGTCGGATCCGTCCCGGCTCGTGCAGGCGCAGCTTTCCTTCTGGAACGATTACATGACGTTGTGGCAGCGCACCGCACAGCGTTTCCTCGGCGGCGAGGCCGAGCCTGTCATCGAGGCAGGCGCGGAAGACAGGCGCTTCCGCGATCACGCATGGAACGACAGTGCGCTGTTCGACTACATCAAGCAGAGTTATCTGCTGACCGCCCGCTGTCTGCAGAGCGCGGTCAAGGATGTCGCGGGGCTCGATGAGCGCACCGCGCGCAAGGTCGATTTTTATACAAGACAATTCGTCGACGCGATCGCGCCGTCGAACTTCGTGATGACCAACCCCGAAGTGTTGCGCGCGACGATCGAGAGCCGCGGCGAGAACCTGCTGAACGGGCTAAAGAACCTGCTCGACGATCTCGAGCGCGGCAAGGGCCGGCTCGCGATCACGATGACCGACATGGCGGCATTCAAGATCGGCGAGAATGTCGCCACGACCCCCGGCAAGGTCGTCTACCAGAATGATCTGATCCAGCTGCTGCAATATGCGCCAACCACCGAGACCGTGAAGCGGCGGCCGCTGCTGATCATCCCGCCCTGGATCAACAAGTTCTATATCCTCGATCTGCGGCCGCGGAACTCGTTCATCCGCTGGGCGGTCGAGCAGGGCCACACGGTTTTCGTGATTTCCTGGGTCAACCCGGACGAGCGGCTCGCCGAGAAAAGCTTCGAGGATTACATGCGCGAGGGGCCATTGGCCGCGCTCGACGCGATCGAGCAGGCGACCAGCGAGCGCGAGGCCAATGTCATCGGCTATTGCCTCGGCGGCACGCTGCTCGCTGCGACCCTTGCCTACATGACGGCCAAGCGCGACCGCCGCATCAAGAGCGCGACCTATTTCGTCACGATGGTCGATTTCGCCGAAGCCGGCGAGCTCAGCGTCTTTATCGATGAAGAACAGCTGCACGCGCTCGAGGAGCGCATGGAGAAAAAGGGCTATCTCGAAGCGCGCGACATGCACACGACCTTCAACATGCTGCGCGCCAACGATTTGATTTGGTCGTTCGTCGTGAACAATTATCTGCTCGGCAAGCAGCCCTTCCCGTTTGACCTGTTGTATTGGAACGCCGATTCGACGCGCATGCCGGCGGCGATGCACAGCTTCTACCTGCGCAAGATGTACCAGGAGAACCTGCTCTCACAGCCCGGCGGCATCACGCTGGGCGGCGTGCCGATCGATCTGCGCAAGATTAAGACGCCAGCCTTTCTGCTGTCGACCCGCGAGGACCACATCGCGCCGTGGCGCTCGACCTATGCCGCGACGCAGATCTATTCCGGGCCGGTCAAATTCGTGCTGTCGGCGTCGGGGCACATCGCCGGCGTCGTCAACGCGCCCGGAGGCAAATACGGCCATTGGCAAAACGAGAACAACTCGCCGACGCCGACGCCGCCATTCGCGGGTTTCCCATGTCCGCCGGGCTACACCTATGATCCCGACACGGTCCGCGCGGAGGATTAGGGCGGCCGGCGCTAATCGCGAGCAGTTTTGCTCATGCGCTCACGGGCCGCCGCGCGCCTGGCCGCGCTTTTGCACCCTCGTCTAATTGTCTAGCTCTCGGAGCGGGAGCGATTGAACTCATGGGACAGTCGCTCGCTTTTTCGCGTACGGCGGGGAACTTTCCCGAACTTATCAGGTTGAAACCACGGCGAGATCGGCACAGCGCCTGTTCGCCATCTGGGCGGGCTGCCGCCAAACGCCAAGGTGGCGCGGCGGTGAAGGCCCGGCTTTGCGGAGGAAGACGCGAAAATGACCAGACCCACCCGGAAGTCTCCAACCACATTGGCGCGGATGCTGATACTCGGCACGCCGCTGTTGTTGCTCGGAGCATGCGCCGCTCCGCCGCCGCCCTGCGATGCTTGCGCCGTCGCCGCGCGGGCGGAAGCGACGGCCAACCAGGCGTTGTCGCTGGCCCAGCAAGCGATGGCTCGTTCCAGTCAGATGTACCAGCGCACGCTGGTGAAGTAGAATTGAGGCAGACGGCGCGCCTGTCGCTACGATAGGCGCGCCGGGGCCGCCGCGTTCGGCGGCATAGTGGGGTAAAACGATGATCTGGGCACTGTCGCAAGGCAGGGAGCGCCGCCGGAGCGCCTGCTGCTTGTCCCGTTGGTGCTTGGCCGCGATTCTGCTCATCTCCACCCTGGCAGTGTTGCCTGCCGCTGCGGCGGAATATGAGCTTGCGCCGGGCCAGAAGGCGGTTGGCGAGCTCCGCCGGTACGTCGTCAAGCAAGGCGACGTTTTCCCCGATATCGCGCGGCATTTCGACATCGGCTACACGGAATTGGTGGCGGCAAACCCCGGCGTCGATCCTTGGTATCCGGGAGCCGGGCGGGAAATCATCATCCCGACGCTTCATATTCTGCCCGAGGCGCCGCGTCAGGGGATCGTCATCAATCTGGCGCAATGGCGGTTGTTCTATTTCACGCCCGCCGGCGACAGGGTCTCAACCTTCCCCCTCGGCCTTGGCGTGATCGGGAAAAAGACGCCGCTGGGCGCGACGCAGGTGTTGCGCAAGGAACCCAATCCGACCTGGTATCCGCCGCCCTCGATCCGGGCTGAACGTCCCGAGTTGCCGGCCGCAATCCCTGCCGGCCCCGAGAACCCGCTTGGCTCCTTCGCCTTGTATCTCGGCTGGAAAAACTACCTGCTGCACGGAACCAACAAGCCGGACGGCGTCGGCCGCAACGTCAGCCATGGTTGCATCAGGCTCTACCCGGAAGACATCGCGTGGCTGTTCAACGAGGTAGCCATCGGTACGCCAGTTCGCTCCGTCGATCAGCCGGCCACCGCGGGCTGGAGCGGCGACAGGCTTTATGTCCAGGTGTATCCGAGCAAGTCGCAGACCGAACAGATCGATACCGAGCAGCGGGTCAGTCCCGATCCGGCACAAGGGGTCGACGAGATGGTGCGGGCGGCAGCCGGGCGATACGCCGAGTCAGTTGATTGGGGCGCCGTCCATCGCGCTGCGCAGCAACGCACGGGCATGGCGGTTCTGGTAGCGGACAGATCAGGGGTCGCCCGAAACTCGGCACCAGGCTACGAACGCGAAGCGGCTCGGTCCTATGACAATCCTGGATCGGCACCGCGTCATGACGGCCGCGAAGCAATGCAGTCTTCCTCCGCCGGGGAGGCACCGCCGCCGTACCTGCCCGATTCTTATTACGGCAGCTCTTACTACGGCAGCGGCGCAGCGCCGCCTTCTTACGACCGCGGGCCGGCACAAGCCTACCTGCCTTATGGCGCTCCTCAGCGGCGGCTCTATTACGATCGCGAAGCGGAGCGGTGGGACTACGCCCCCGCAACCGAAGCCGGCGAACCCTCCGACAGCCGCTTCGGCCCATTTGCCCGGCCGACCGGCCGGTAGTCCGTGGCGTAAGCGTGCCGTACTTTAAAGAAGGCGCTCGCAGCCGAGACTCGCGCCGAGGCGCTCGACGCTTCTCCTAATTGCCGATCAAAACGCAAGGCTGTTCGCGGAAAACAGCGATTTCCGTCCGGGGAGCTTATGCGGTATCGTTCGGCCCAGGTTTCCCGGCAAATCGCCGCGATAGAGGAGAGCTAGAGGATGAGTGGAAATTACGCGCCCCTTAATTGCCTTAAAGGCGTTCGGGTTGTCGATCTGACCCAGTTCGAGGCGGGCCCGACCTGCACCGAAGCCTTGGCGTGGCTCGGGGCGGAGGTCGTCAAAATCGAGAACCCGAAGAGCGGCGACCCCGGCCGGCGCATCGCCGCCGCCGACCCGAAAAATCCCGACTCCTTCTATTTCAAGATCCTCAACGCCAACAAGAAGTCGGCGACGGTCGATCTCAAGACCGAGCGCGGCGTGCAGCTCGTCAAGGAGCTGGTCAAGAAAGCCGACGTGTTCGCGGAGAACCTCGCCCCGGGCACGATTGAGCGCCTCGGGCTGGGCTACGACGTGCTGAAGGAGATCAATCCCGGCATCATCTATTGTCAGGTCAAGGGATTCGGCGAGGGCAGCCCGTACGAGAAATCGCTCGCCTTCGACATGATCGCGC
>VAZR01000350.1 GCA_005888515.1 Alphaproteobacteria bacterium
TACCGAGCTGCCCTCACCCGCCTCCCCCCGGACTGGGATCCGCGCGTCGGCACCCTCTCCCGCAATGCGGGCGAGGGCTAGCAGATGTCAGAGATCGAGCCCTCTCCCGTACCACGCAGGGCTGTCCGGGGAAACTCAGGCATAGCTGAAGCTCAGCTGATGTTCGGAGTTTGGGCATTGACGGCGGCTCGGGTTGACGGGCGGGGGTTTTTCGATGGCGCCGAGGTGGCGGCGTTCGAACAGGCAGCGGGCGACCAGATCGGTGAAGCGGAGGATCGAGATGTTGACGCAGTGGCTGCGGGCGGCGATGCGCAGCAGGGCATAGGCGATCATCGCGGCAAACAGCTGGAGGCGGATCGCGTTGTCGTTGTTGCCGAGAAAGCGGCGGATGTGGAGATGCTGTTTGATCCAGCGGAACAGCAGCTCGATCTGCCATCGCGCCTTGTAGAGGGTGGCGATCTCAGTGGCGGTGCGCCCCAGGTCATTGGTCAGCAGGGTAATGGTTTTGCCGTCGCTTCGCTGCACCCGCAGCCGGCGCAAGCGGATCGGGAGCTTCGAATCGCCCTTGCTGGCCAGGCGCACCTCACTGTCCGCGAGCACGGTGAAACCATCGCCTTGGGCGCGCGCCATCGGATGCTGGCCAACGACTTCGAGGCGCATGGTGGTCTTAGGCCGGGTGATGAAGATCGCGCCCTGGTCAGCGATCGCGGTCCACCAGCCGTAATGGCAATAGCCCTTGTCAAAGACATAGGTCGCACCCGGCTCGATGGTGATCGTGCGGCCAATCTGGGCGTCGTTGACGTTGGCATCGGTGATGTCGAGGATGCTCGGACAGTCGGCCTTTGGGTCAAAGACGACATGCATCTTCAGGCCGCGGATGCGCCCGTTCGATTTGGCCCAGTCGCACAGCTTGCCGAGCGGGATCGGGGTCGCATCGATCAGCTTCACCATCGCCGCACCGTCACGTCGGGTCTGCCGGTCGAGTTGGCTGGCGAGGAGGATGAAGGTCTCGGCGAAGATCGCCACCGGTCGCCGTCTGTTCGCATCGCACAGCGTCGAGCGCACCAGCGGACCGCTGCCCAGATGGTAATGATGCTGGCTGTTGGCGTTCCAACCCGCTTCCAGGCTGCGCAGGCTGGCCGCCGCGCAGAACTGGGCGTAGACCAGCGCCAGCAGATGGGTCCAGCTGGGAAACGATTTGACGTAGGCATCGCCGGCGTGTTGCGCCACCAGCGTGTCGAACTGCCGCCGCTTGATCGGTTCCAGCAGCTTGCCGAAGATGCTAGGTGTAAAACGCATGCCCCGTCCTCTTTCTGAGTCTCGCAAACCAGAAAGTAGACGGAAAACCGCCGTCTCGCGGGGCATGCGCCTGCGACCAATGGATTCACCCCTCGGCTTCCCCGGACAGCCCTGCGCAATGCGGGAGAGGGTGCCGAGCGCCGATGGCGCGAGACGGGTGAGGGCAACGCGCTACCGCTCCCCGACAAGCCGTCGATCGCGGTCCTGCCGTTCGCTAATATGAGCGGCGACCCGGAGCAGGAATATTTTGCCGACGGCATGGTCGAGGAGATTATCACGGCGCTCAGCCGCATCCGCTGGCTGTTCGTCATCGCCCGCAATTCGACCCTTGGCTATAAACGCCGCGGCGTCGATGTAAAGCAAGTCGGGCGCGAACTCGGGGTCCGATATGTTCTGGAAGGCTCGGTGCGCAAGGCCAGTGGGCGGGTGCGCATCACCGCCCAGCTGATCGATGCCGCAAGCGGCGCGCATCTGTGGGCCGATCGCTTCGACGGCTCGTTGGAAGATGTCTTCGAGCTGCAGGACAAGGTCGCGGTCAGCGTGGCCGGCGTTATCGAGCCGGCGCTGCAGGCCGCCGAGATGCGCCGCTCCGCCGCCCGGCCAACCACCGACCTCGGCGCCTACGACCTTTATCTGCGCGCCCTTGTGGTGCTCTTTCCAATAGCAAAAGAGCGAATGGCCGACGCTCTTGTATTGGTCGAACAGGCGATCGCGATTGATCGCCATTACGGACCTGCACTGTCCGTGGCGGCGATCTGCCACATGATGCTCGTCAGAGACGGCTGGACCGAAGAGCCGGAGAAATCCCGGCATAAGGCCATTGATCTCGCTCGGCGGGCGCTCGCGGTGGGAGAGAATGACCCGCGCATCCTCGCCGATGCCGCTCTCGTGCTGGCTCACTTCGGGGAGGACATCGGCGCGATGATGGCGTTGGTCGATCGTGCCCTGGCCCTCAACCCGAGCTTCGCCCGCGGCTGGAATCTGAGCGGTGGCCTTAGGCTATGGTCCGGTCAACCCGACCTCGCGATCGATCATCTCGAGACCGCGCTGCGCCTGAGCCCGCGCGAGCCCGTGGGTGCTCCCCTTTCCTTGATCGGCGGAGCCTATTTCTTCAAACGTCAGTTCGATGATGCGGCGGCGAAGCTAGTCTTGTCCATTCAAGATCACCCGGGCTATCCGCCAGCATATCGCTATCTCGCCGCGTGCTATGCCCATATGGGGCGGCTGGACGAAGCGCGTGCTGTCCTCGACCGGCTGCGCACCATCACCGCTCTGATCGTGCCCAGCGATCTGCCTTGGCGGAATCCCGAGCACCGCGAGCTGTTGCTGTCGGGCCTGCGGCTGGCCGCGGGCGAGCGGACATGAGCCAGACCCGTCGTCTCGCCGCGATCCTTGCCGCCGATGTGGCGGGGTATTCGCGGCTGATGGGGGCGGACCAGGAAGGCACGCTCGAACGTTTGAAGGCTCTGCGCCGCGAGC
>VAZR01000351.1 GCA_005888515.1 Alphaproteobacteria bacterium
ATCAATGGGGCTCTGACTTTCAGTGCCGGCAAGAACCTCGTGGTGGCGTCGAATGGCGGCTTCACGCAACGCGGCACGCTGACCGTCACCTCGCCCGATATCGTGGTCGACACGACCGGGCCCGCCGGCGGCGCCTCCCAGTTGCTGAATGATCTGTTGACAGCACAACGAGGAGGGACGTCAATCACCAACGCCGGCGTCGTCAAGTCGGCGCAGTTCGCGCCCAATGGCAGCACGGGCAACGCGATCAGTTTCGATACCGGTACGGTCAATGCGACCGGTTCGGTGATGCTGCTGCTCGGCGATGCCGGCGCGATGACCGGCACGGTCAACGTGCTTGGGCTCGGCGTCTCCGGTCAGGGCGGCAGCGCCGATCTGCACGGCTCGATTGTCGGCGACACAACGCAGGCCGCGGCGCAGCAGGGGTTCATCAACCCGCAGACGCAGACCAACTACCTATTCAACGGCTGCCCCATCGGCGCGACGACCTGCGGTGGGCCGACGCCGGTGCCGCCGCCCGTCCCGGTGCCGATCCTGCCGCTGCTGAGCGACTCGGTCGATATCCTGTTGGCTCGGCCGGCGGAGCGGGACATCGAGGCACAGTTGAACAACATCTTCGAGGCGGATCTGCTGTGCGAACAATTGCTCCAGATCAACCCGGAGGGGGCTCGCGATATCTGCCGGTGGCAGCTGCAGTTTGCACCGGCGCCGGTAGCCGTGGCGCCATCGCTGCCGCGCTGACGGCTGCAATCTCGGGCGATTTCACTCGGCAATTCGGTTTCCCAGCGCAGATAGGCACGCATTGCCTCCTGATTGCCGGCGTGGCGGTCGTGGTTCCAGAAGATGGTGTCGATCCGCTCCGTATCAGGCGGCTCGTCGGGCGAGGCGGCGAAGGGACGGCCGGCCGCTCGCCAGGCGTCGGTTCCTCCCTGTACCAGCGCGACCGGCCCGCTGGCGATCGCCGCGAGATCCGCCGCCGCCAGTGCTCCCACCGCTGCGTCTTCGGCAAATACGGCGATGCGGGTCGCGCGCAGTACATTGGCTGGCAAACGGTCGAGCCGCGGACGGATGGTCCAGACCGCATCCTCGGGATGCGCTTTGCGGTATTCCGCGGTCGGCACGACCGCGACCGCGACCGCGCCGGCATCGAGCCAATGCGCCGCCTCGGTCGCCGTGATCTCCAGCACATCGGGCAGCGCCGGTCGAGGCGCGTCGAAGCCGGTTGCGAGCGCCGCGGCCTCAAAGGGGCGATCGAGGATGGCGACGTCCCAGCCCATCTGCTGCAGCCACTGGGCGGTCATGATCGCGCGAGCGCCGAAATCATCGACCAGCACGAGGCGGGCGCCGCGAACGCCGACCCAGCGGTCAATCGCCTGCACCAGCTGCCCGCCCGGCGCCGAGACCGAACCCGGCAGATGACCGGCGGCGAATTCGTCGGGGGTGCGCACGTCGAGCACAAAACTCGTGCGGTCGGGCTCGCGCTGCCATCCGTCGAGCGTAGCGCGATCGATACGGCGGATGCCAAAGCGGACGGCGACTGACTCGGCCCGCTGCCTTGCCGCGGCGAGCGCTTGCGGGCTGGCCGGCTTCAGGCTGGTGGTCGGGCCGTGCTCCAGGTCCAGCCCGGCGAGGCGCCAGGCCTGCGTGCCGCCTTCGAGCGACAGGACCGGGTTCGGCACGCCGGCGGTGCGCAACGACTGCGCGCCGATGATCCCGCGAGTCCGGCCGGCGCAGGACACGACGATTGTCGCCTGCGGATCCGGCACGAGGTCCGCGACGCGCAAGACCAGCTCGGCGCCCGGACAGGTTATCGCGCCGGGCACGTGAAACCGCGCGTATTCGTCGAACGGCCGGCTGTCGAGCACGACGATGTTCTCGCCGGCGCGGCGGCGGCGGTCGAGCTCGGCGGCGGAAATCGCCGGCGTGCCGAACTCGTGCTCGACGATTTCGGCAAAAGCCTTGCTCGGCACATTTGTGCTCGGGAACAGCGGATAGCCGGCAGCCGACCAAGCCGCGACGCCACCTTGCAAAACATGGATCGGGTCGTAGCCGAGCGCCGCCAGCCGGCGTGATGCCTTTTCTGCGATGCCGTCATCGTCGTCGACCAGCACAACCGGGCAGGAACGCCGCGGCACCAATTGCCCGATCATCAATTCGAGCCGGCTGTACGGCACGTTGACCGCGAGGAGCGGGTGGGCGGCGCCATGCTGCCCCTCCTCGCGGATATCGAGAAACGCGACCTCGCCCTTACCGGCAAACCATTGCCGAAGCGTCGCGACATCGATCGAGTTGGCCACGATGATCTCCTGTTTCGGCAGCTTCAGAAGGCGCGAAGAACACGAAGAGGTACTAGCATAGTTCTCACCCCAACCGGCGTCTCGGCGAAAGCCGGGACCCACCCTGCAGCTTCTGAGAGGTAGACGAGTGGGTCCCGGCTTTCGCCGGGACGCGCGGTATTCTATTTCCGAAGTTCCGCGTTGGCGGCAGTTTTCAGGGTGTCGCGCCCATGCGGGTCTCGTCGACAAAATGCTCGGTGGCCGCGTCGATTGCGCGGCCGGCGCGGCCGCGCGGCGCGTGAATGTAGAGCGAGCGGCCGCCGATTGGCTCGCGCGGGGTGTCGCGGGCCGGAGCAGGCGGCGGCAGCGGGATCTCGTACTTCACCGGCGCCCTGTGATCGGCTAGCAGCACTTCCGGCCGGTAGACGCTGTTCAGCTTGAACAGGCTTTTGACGAAATTGGTCTGCCCGCGCAGCAGCAGCCGGGTCGAGATGCCAGCGACGCCGCGGATGTCGCGCCAGTCGATGTGCTTGCGGTAGATCGCCCGCTGGGTCGCGACCAGCTCTCCGTAGAATTCGTCGAG
>VAZR01000336.1 GCA_005888515.1 Alphaproteobacteria bacterium
AAAATGATCGTACGAGCTCCTCTGCACCTCAATCAGATTGGGCATCGGAGCGACCTCCGGGATGCGCCCGAAAGTCTTGCGGATTCGCTTCTGGCCGTTGAAGGAAATCGCCATTTATGTCCCTCGCTGCGGGCCGCGCGGCGCCTGTCCCGGGGCGCGGCCCAAATCTTCTATCGCCGTCACGTCGCCTCGGGCGGCCCGAAGCGCCGTCCCCGCTGCGCGGCGGACGGGCCCTTCAAGACGCCAAAGGCCGGGCGCGCGAGAACCCTCGCGCCCCGGTTCGACAATCTCAATTTTCAGCGCGGCGCCTCTCGGCCGCCGCTGCGCGCTGTCGAAGGTCGTGGCGGACCACCTACCTTATTTCGACAGTCGCACCCGCATCTTCAAGCTGCTTTTTAATTTTTGCTGCTTCTTCTTTGTTGACCCCCTCCTTGACTGGCTTGGGCGCCGCCTCGACGAGGTCCTTGGCCTCCTTGAGGCCGAGCTGAGTGACCGCGCGCACTTCCTTGATGACGTTGACTTTTTTCTCGCCGATCGCGGCCAGGATAACATCGAACTCGGTCTTCTCGGCCGCCGCTTCGGCCGCCGGCGCGGCGCCGCCGCCAGCCGCCGCCACCGCGACCGGCGCCGCCGCCGAGACGCCCCACTTCTCTTCGAGCATCTTGGCCAGTTCGGCCGCCTCGATCACGGTCAGCGCCGACAGATCGTCGACGAGCTTTGTCAAATCAGCCATGTGGTCACTCCCGCTTGCGCCCTTGGTGTTGTCCTAAAGATCCATCCTGCACGAATTCCGGTGTTCGACCGCTAGGCCTCGCTCTCGCCACTCTGCTCCGAGTGCGCCGCCACGACCCGCGCCAGCTGCCCGGCCGGGGTCTGCAGCAGTACCGCCAGCTTGGTCGCCGGCGCATTGAGCAGCCCGATGATCTTGCTGCGCAACTCGTCGAGCGATGGCAATATCGCGAGCGCCTTGATCCCGGCGGCATCGAGCGTCTGCCCCGATAGGCCGCCGCCGATCACGGTCAGCTTGTTGTTGCGGTTGGCGTATTCGACCGCGGCCTTGGCTGCCGCCACCGGATCGCGCGAAAAAGCGATCGCAGTCGGGCCGGTGAACAGCGGGGCGAGGTTCGCGAACGGGGTGCCTTCGAGCGCTCGCCGCGCCAGCCGGTTCTTAGTCACGCGGTACCGCGCACCGGCGCTGCGCATCTGTCGCCGCAGCTGGGTGACCTCGCCCACGGACAGGCCGGTCTGGTGCGTAACTACGACGCAGACCGTCTCATTAAGGTCCTGGTGCAGCGCCGCGGCTATCTGTTGCTTCTGCGATCGATCCACCACCGTCTCCGAACTCGGCCCCGCTACCAGCCGGCGGGCGGGGCCAATCTACCGCTAGTGCCCGCCGAACGAGCACCGAATCTCAATGACAAATCACCGCACCACGCGGCCTCGGGCCCGCGGCACGGTGCTTCCTGATCTAGCTTCGCGGCTCTTCGGTGAGCCCCGCCACTTCGACTTTGACCGCCGGTCCCATCGTCGAGGTCAAACTCACCCGCTTGATATAGGTGCCTTTGACCCCGCTCGGCTTGCCCCGGGTGATCGCGCTGACGAAGGCGCGCACATTATCGACCAGCGCGTCTTCCGTAAAGCTCGCTTTACCAACACCGGCATGGACGATGCCGGCTTTTTCGGCGCGGAACTCGACCTGACCGCCTTTGACCGCCTGGACCGCCTCGGTCACGTTCTGAGTGACGGTGCCGAGCCGCGGGTTCGGCATCAGGCCGCGCGGACCCAGGATCTTCCCGAGCCGGCCGACCACCGCCATCATGTCCGGGGTAGCGATGGCGCGGTCGAAATCGATCTCGCCGGCCTGCACCTTCTCTGCGAGATCCTCGGCGCCGACGATATCCGCCCCGGCGGCCTCCGCCTCCTTGGCTCGATCGCCGCGGGCGAACACCGCGACCCGCACGCTCTTGCCGGTGCCGTGCGGCAGCATCACCGTGCCGCGCAAATTCTGGTCCGGCTTGCGGGGATCGAGGTTGAGGTTCATCGCGATCTCGACGGTCTCGTCGAATTTGGCCGAGGCCCGCGACTTGACCTGCTTGACCGCGTCTTCGACGCGCACCGGCGGCGCCGCCGGATCGAGCCCTTCATATGCCTTTTTGAGGCGCTTGCCGGTTTTGGCCATATTCCCGCTCCCCGCTAGTCGACGACTTCGAGACCCATCGAGCGAGCCGAGCCGATCACCATCCGGCACGCCGCGTCGAGGTCGTTGGCATTCAAATCCTGCATCTTCTTCTCGGCGATCTCGCGGATCTGGGTCATCGTGACCTGACCCGCCGACGCGCCTTTACCGGTGGTCTGCGATCCCTTCTCGACGCCGGCGGCTTTCTTCAGGAAATAGCTCGCCGGCGGCGTCTTGGTGACGAAAGTGAAGCTGCGGTCGCCATAGGCGGTGATCACCACCGGGATCGGCATGCCGGGCTCGAGGTTCTGGGTCTGCGCGTTGAACGTCTTGCAGAACTCCATGATATTGAGACCGCGCTGGCCGAGGGCCGGGCCGATCGGCGGCGACGGGTTGGCTTTGCCGGCCGGCACCTGCAGCTTGATCATTCCGACGATTTTTTTTGCCATGGCTTACCCCTGCACCGGCGAAACCGGCCTCAAACCTTTTCGACCTGCGTGTATTCGAGCTCGACCGGGGTCGCGCGGCCGAAGATCGACACCGCGACCTTGATCCGCGACTTCTCCTCGTCGACCTCCTCGACGACACCGTTGAACGAGGACCGCGGCCGCCGAGAAAGCCGGTGACCTTGGCGGTATTCTTGACGAGATGCCAGGTCTCGTCATCGAGATCCATCTTGATCAGCACGTAGCCGGGAAAGAACTTGCGCTCCGAATTGACCTTGGCGCCGCGCTTGACCTCGACGACTTCTTCGGTCGGGACGAGGATCTCATCAAAGCGCTCGCCGAGGCCCTTCTGCTCGGCCTGCTCGCGGATCGCGGTCGCCACCTTCTTTTCGAAGCCGGAATAAACGTGGATCACATACCAGCGGCTCGCCATCCCTCGATGCTCCAAAACCCTACTGCTTCAAACCTTATTTGACCCAATCGAAGACGTGCCGCACGCCATATGACAAGGCCTGATCGACCACGAAGAAGAACGCGGCCGCGATAAATACCATGACGAACACCATGGCCGTCTTGACCAGCGTCTCCTTGCGGGTCGGCCAGGTCACCCGGGCCATTTCCTGGCGGACCTGCGGAACGAATTCAGCGGCGCTGGTCTTTGCCATCTCAGATCAAATCCACCTTATCGGCCCTCGAGGCCATAAAACCATGCAACCCTGCGATACAACCGGCTGACGCCCTCGCAAATATTGGCATCCGGCCCGCGGTCTTCCAGCATGGCTGGCGCGCTGGACGGCACGCCCGGCATGGCAGGAGTGGAGGGGCTCGAACCCCCAACCCCCGGTTTTGGAGACCGGTGCTCTACCAGTTGAGCTACACTCCTAAATCGAACGACTTAGAACCGCCAAGCCACCGATATGTCGCGAAATTGCTGCCGCGCCGTCGCTCGTTCCGGCGCGGGGCGCTGGTTATAGCAGATCGCAACGCCTTGTCGAGCCTTGCGGCGCCTCATTTTTCGCCGCAATCGTCGCTCGGTCCGCCGATGGCTGCGCCGAGTGCTCCCCTTATTTGAAATAGAGCCGAAGCAAAAATCGCGTTCAGCTCTCGATGTTAACAAAAATTTCAACTTCAACGGCGATGTTCATGGTGCTGAACTTTCGGGGAGTCTATTGTGCCTGCCGAAATCCGCCACATCGTTTTCTGCGGCGCAGAGATAGCTTCTGCCGTCCGCGAGTATCGCCGCGCTGCCGGCCGCCCCTTGCCCAGCGGCTCGCTGCGGCGGGTCGATATCGGGACCAACGCAGGCAGCGTGCGCGTTTCGCTCGATATTGCTCCCGATAACGGCATTGCCACCTCGACCTGGGAAATCGGCAGCGCCGAGATCACCGAGGCGCTGGTTCTCTATTGCGGCGCCCACAATGTCCCGCTGCCGGCGGCGGGCGCAAAGAGCCTGCAGCGCTTTGGCGACAGTCTCCTGCTGATCGTGGCGCTCAACGTGACCGGGGCCGGTTGGCCGCTCTCCGCCGGGTTGGCGAGGGCCATTCAGCCCAAGCAGATGCCGCAAGCCGCGGATTAGTTCGGCACTCGTTCTAAATCCAGCCGGCAGGCGAGAGCGCGGGCGGGGGGCCCGCGCTCTCTTTTTTTGAATCTGGCTTATTTCAGGATTTTGGCGACGACGCCGGCGCCGACGGTGCGGCCGCCTTCGCGGATGG
>VAZR01000179.1 GCA_005888515.1 Alphaproteobacteria bacterium
CGCAACATTGCCGACGCCGGCTCGTTGCATGTCGGCGGCGGTCAGCACGGCCAGCACTCCCGGCTGACGCCGCGCCTCCGCTGTATCGACCCGCCGGATCGCCGCGAAGGCATGGGGCGAGCGTACGAACACGCCATGGGCCGCGCCCGCCACTCGCTCGTCATCGAGGAATTGGCCGGCGCCAATCAACAGCTGGTGATCCTCGACACGCGGCTCGAACGGCAGGCTCATGCCTCGGCCGTCGCGGCGCCGGTCAACGAGAACAGCCGAGGGGAGACGCTGATGCTGCCGATCACCGCGCGCGCCATGGACCGGCGTCGGGCTGTGCTGCCGCCGTCCGGCTGCCGTTAGCCGATGGCTGTCTCGCTCGATCTGCTGATCAATGCGATCGTCGCCGGCGTCCTGCTCGGCGGCTTTTACGCCGCGGTCAGCGTCGGCATCACGATCTCGTTCGGCATGCTCGACATTGCCAATATCGCGCAGCCGGCCTTCATCCTGCTCGGCTCGTATGCCGCCTATATGTTCAACTCATCCCTCGGCGTCGATCCGATCCTGATCGGCATTGTCATGCTGCCGGTGTTCTATGTCATCGGCATGATGGTCTACCGCCTCTACTACTATTCATTCGAATTGCGCGGCGAGCAGGCGATCCAGGGCCTCGCCTTCTTCTTCGGCCTGTTGTTCGTCGCCGAGGTGTCGCTGATCCTGATCTTCGGCGTCGATTACCGCTTCGTCGAGGCGCCCTATACCGAGGGCAGCCTGCATTTCGGCATGTTGAACCTGCCGTTCCGCATGCTGATCCCGTTCATCTTCTCGCTGATCATGATTGCGCTGCTGCAGCTCTACCTGACCCGCAGCTTTATCGGCCGCGCGATCCTGGCGGTATCGCAGGACGGGCTAGCCCTGCAGCTGATGGCGGCCAGCCCGATCCGCATCAAACAGATCGCCTTCGGCATCTCGGTCGCGACCTGTTCCTTGGCGGGCACCTTCCTGATCATCATTCAGCCGATCGAGCCTTCGATCGGCCGCGACTATATCGGCCGCATCTTCGCGATTTGCGTGCTCGGCGGCATGACGAGCTTTCCCGGCATGGTCATTGCGTCGATGCTGATCGGGATCGTCGAGAGCATCACCGCGACATTTTACGGCCCCTCCTGGGCACCGGCGGTGGCGTTCGGTTTCCTCCTGGCGGCCCTGGCCGTGCGGCCGGCCGGCCTGGCGGGCCGCTGAGGATGGCTCCGTTGCGCCGGTGCAACTTATCCCTCTCTCGCATTGCGGGAGAGGGTGCCGAGCCGCACCGCGGTGAGGCGGGTGAGGGCCAGCGGTCACGACCCGCAGGACCTTTGCCGGGATTGACTCGGAATGCTCGGTTGCTCCGTCGCAGTTCGACCGATGCCGAACGTCGCCTTTGGGCCATCCTGCGGAGCCGTCGCCTCCGGGGCTATAAATTCCGTCGACAGCTTCCGATCGGGCGTTTCATCGCCGATTTTGCCTGCACCAAATACCTCCTGATTATAGAGGCGGATGGCAGTCAGCATTTAGGCAGCCAAAAGGACGTGCGCCGCACCGCTTGGCTCAAAGCTCGGGGATGGCGCCTACTCCGGTTCTGGGACAACGACATCTTGAGCAACACCGAAGGAGTTGCCGAGATGATTTTGAGAGAATTGCAGGATCGGGAGGCCCTCACCCTCCCACGCCTGCGGCGTGGGTCCCTCCCTCTCCCGCAATGCGGGAGAGGGCCTGTGCTCCGGCAGACGGAGCCACAACAATGAAAATCGGGGTGTTCTGGCTGATTGCCGCCGCGGTCGGGCTCGCGCTGGTCGTGCTGACCCGCCTGTACTTCACCAATGAATATTTCTTTTTTGCTGCTTATGTCGTGCTGCAATACGTCGTGCTGTCGACGGCGTGGAACATCCTCGGCGGCTATACCGGCTATATAAATTTCGGCACCGGCGCGTTCTTCGCGATCGGTGCCTACAGCTCGGTCGTGTTGCACAAGCTGCCAGCGCTCTTGAAGATATTCGACATGGTGATCCCGGCCATTCCGTTGCCGGTGATGATCCTGGTCGGAGGCATCGTCTCGGGGATGGTCGGGCTCGGCACCGGTTATCTGACGCTGCGGCTGCGCGGCGTGTTCTTCGCGATCGCGACGCTGGCGCTTGCGGTCGTGGTGCAGACGCTGATCGTCAACTGGGATTATGTCGGCGGCTCTCGGGGCATCTACATGATCCGCCCGCCAAAGGCGCCGCTCGGCGGCAGCTACATCCAATATCTCTACGCGCTGATGATGGCGCTGTGCGTGATCTCGGTCGGCATCGCGCGCTGGATCGAGCGCTCGCGCCTCGGCCTCGGCTTTGCCGCGATCCGCGATGACGAGCTGGCGGCCGAGGCGGGGGGTGTCCCGACATTGCGGCTGAAGCTGATCGCGACGACCTTGTCGGGGGCGCTGATGGGCATGGCCGGCGCGCCATTGCCGTATTACGTGACCTATCTCGAACCGGCCTCGACCTTCAACTTGGCGTACGCGGTCAACAGCGTTGCGATGCCGGTGATCGGCGGCATGACCAGCTGGGTCGGCCCGATCCTCGGCGCGATCCTGCTCGGCACGATCCAGCAGCTCGGATCGGTAGGATTCTTCTTGGACCTGAATATTCCGCCGACCTTCAACCTGTTGATCGTCGGCGTCTTGCTGATCCTCTTCGTGATCATCATGCCCAACGGGATCATGGGCCTCATCTCGGCGCGGCAGCGGCGCCGCGCGACGATCATTGAAACCGCCTTGCAACAGCAGAGGGCGGCTTGAGCTCCGCCCAGACCGATAACGGGCCGCTCCTCGCCGTTAGTGGCCTCGGCAAGCGCTTCGGCGGGTTTGTCGCGCTCGAAAATATCGATCTGACGATCGCCACCGGCGAGCGGGTCGGGCTGATCGGGCCGAATGGGTCCGGGAAGAGCACGCTGGTCAATTGTCTGTGCGGCACATTGCGCAACGAGACCGGCGCTGTCCTGTTCGACGGCCGTCCGGTCGACGGGCTCATCGCGCATGAGCGCACGCGCCTCGGCTTGGCGCGCAGCTTTCAACTGCCGAAGCCGTTTCGCACCCTCAACCTGATCGACAATCTGCGGGTGCCGCTGCTGTACACGGTGAATGCCAGGCCCGGGCATCATTTGTCCGACGAGCAGGTCGCGGCGCGCTGCGCCGAGTTGCTGGAAGCGGTGGCGCTTGCCGACAAGGCGCGACGGCTGCCGCGCGACCTGACCCAGGTCGAGATGCGCAAACTCGAACTGGCTCGCGCCGTCGCGACCGAGCCGCGCCTGTTGTTTGCCGATGAGGCGATGGCGGGGCTGTCGCCGTCGGAGGTCGAGGAAATCATCGCCGTGCTGCTGCGGCTCAATCAGCAGGGCATCACGATCGTGCTGATCGAGCACATCATGCGGGCAGTGATGAGCTTTTCGACTCGGCTGGTCGTGCTGGTGGCCGGCCAGAAGATCGCCGATGGCATGCCGCAGGAGGTGGTCCGCAACCCGGAAGTCGAAAGGGCTTATCTTGGCGAATAGCCCGGCTTCGAAGAATAGCCTGACCATCAACGGCCTCGATGCGGGGTACGCCTCGGTGCGGGTGCTCGAGGACATCTCGTTGTCGGTCTCGCATGCCGAAACCGTCGTGCTGCTCGGCACCAACGGCAACGGCAAGAGCACGCTGATGAAATGCGTGATGGGCATGCTGCGCCCGGCGAGCGGCAGCATCACAGCCGAGATCGATGGCGAGCGCTATGACCTCGTCGGCCGCTCGACCGAGGAGATCGTCGATCTCGGCATCACCCTGGTACCCGAAGGACGGCGCCTGTTCCCGAAGCTGACGGTCGAGGAAAACCTGCTGCTCGGCGCGTTCCGGCCGACCGCACGCGGCGCCATCGGACGCAATCTCGACTCCTCCTACGAGACCTTTCCGCGGCTGCGCGAACGGCGATCGCAGCTTGCCGGCAGCCTGTCGGGGGGCGAGCAACAGATGCTCGCCTTGGCCCGGGCGCTGATGTCGGCGCCGCGCATTTTGCTGATCGACGAGCCCTCGGTCGGCCTCGCGCCGATCCTGGTCAGCCGCACGATCGAAAAGATCCAGGAGCTGAAGGAGCGCTTCGAATTGACCGTGCTGATGGCCGAACAGAACTTCAATCAGGCGGTCCGCATCGCCGATCGCGGCTATGTCATCGTGCACGGCCAGATCGCCTTCGAAGGGCGCAATGCCGACGAGCTCAACAACAACGAGCTGGTGCGAAAATTCTATCTGGGCCTGTGATGCTCACCTGTGACGGTATTGATACAGTCCCGTGCAATCAATGCTCCGCTTTAACCCTTTACTAACCGCGAAGCTGTTTTTGATCGCCGTACATTTGCAACCGACGGATCAAAAACATGCCTATGGCTCCTCTTTCGACCTACCAGGACGCGATTGTCGATCGCTACAAATCTCCGGATGGCACACCCGATTACGAGCGTTCGTGGTCTTACCTCGACAAGATCCTCGCCCGCGAAATCGGCAAGGCCGGCGGTTTGTTGACATTCAATGCCGTGCTGATCGCCGTGGCGCTCGCCACTGGCCCGTGGTGGTCGGTCATCTGCCCGGTCGTAGCGTGCCTTGTGCTGCTGCTGTTGATGGGTGTGTCGCGCGAAACGCCGACCGATATGGCGACGCCGCGCACCGACTGCATCGCCGCGTCAAAGACGGTGTGGCAGGGGATGTCGCTGGTCGACGTTGCGATCATCATCTCGGCGATCGGGATACTGGTCCTCGGCGTACAGCGCTGGGTCTGACCGACACCCCGTAGGGGCCGGGGTGATCCCCGGCTTCTAGAACTCGGCGGAATAGCCGCCATCGACCGGGATGGCGGCGCCGGTCACGAAATCCGAGGCCGAGCCGCCGAGGAACACTGCAATGCCGGCAAGGTCGGTGGGCGTGCCCCAGCGGCCGGCCGGCGTGCGGTTCAGGATGCGTTCGTTGAGCCCCGGCACTTGCCGGCGCGCGTCTCGCGTCAGCTCGGTGTCGATCCAGCCCGGCAGGACCGCGTTGACCTGGATGTTGTCCTTGGCCCAGGCCGAGGCGAGCGACTTCGTCAGCTGGACGATAGCGCCCTTGCTTGCCGAGTAGGCCGCCGCATAAGCGGCGCCGAAGATCGACATCATCGACCCGATACTGATGATCTTGCCGCCGCCCTGCCGCTGCATGTGCGGATAGGCGGCCTGGCAGCAGACAAGCGCGCCGGTCAGGTTGGTGTCGAGCACCCGGTGCCACTCCTCGACCGTATAGCTTTCGGGCGGCTTGCGGATCGACATGCCGGCATTGTTGACGAGGATGTCGAGCCGGCCGAAGCGCTCGGCGGTGTCGGCGACCATCACCCGGCATGATTGGGGATCGGCGACATCGAGCGGGATGAAGGCGCTGCGTGCGCCGAGCTCCGCCAGTTCCGCGACGGCGGCCTCGGATTTATCAGGGTTGCGCGCCGCGATGACGATGGCAGCGCCGGCCATGGCGAGCCCCGTCGCCATCCCGAGCCCGATGCCGCCATTGCCGCCGGTCACGACCGCCACCCGGCCGGAAAGATCGAACAGTTTCATCGGGCGCTCCTGACTTGGCGGTATCTTAGCCAATAGTGCGGCAATGTTGGCGAAGCCAGCAACCCGCCCCGCAACGAAAAGAGCCCGGCACGCCGGCCGGGCTCGTTCGGAGCGGTACGACGCCGCTCAATAGCCGTAATAGTTCCGGTAGCTCCGGTAATTCGAATACCCGCTATAGGGGTAGGAATGCCGGCTGTACCGATCGGAATAGCCCCAATAGCGGCTGGAGTAGCCATTGTAACGGTTGGAGTACGTGCGGTCAGAATGAAACTTCTTATACAGGCCGGGCGGCATGTTGTGGCCACCCCAACCCGTCTTGTTGCCGTGGCTCCAGCCCGGCGGGTTGGAACCGCGGGTCCAGCCACCGTCAGGCCCACCGCCATGCTCGTTGCCATGCTTGGCGAAGGCCGGAGCGGCCATGCCGGCACCGACGACAACTGCTGCGATTATTGCCGCCGCGGCCATACCCTTGCGCATAACGCTACCTCCACGATTTCCTGCTGGTCGCAAAACGCCTTGGGCTATTGCGATGTTCCGTTATTCCGGCTGCCGGGCTGGCGAGGCCGGCGCCGTCACCGGTGTGCCGTGCCGCCGCCCAGGCTGCATTTGCTGACGCGATGAACTGGCCTATATCCCGACAGGTGCACCGAAGAGCGATCCTATGCATGACTGCAGCGATAGCTGTGGCAGGCAACACCGCCGCGACCGGCTGGGCGGACAGCAAGTCTCCGCTCGTCTTTGCCGCGGCCAGCCTGAAGAATGTGCTCGACGCTATTAATGACGCATGGCGGCGGGAAACCGGCAAGCACGCGACGATCGCCTATGCGGCGAGCTCGACCTTGGCGAAGCAGATCGAAAATGGCGCGCCGGCCGATCTGTTCATCTCCGCGGACCGCGACTGGATGAACTATCTGGATACCCGCAAGCTGATCAACCCGGAGAGCCGCAGCGACCTGCTCGGCAACAGCCTCGTGCTGATCGCGCCGGCCAGTGGCACGGTCAAGTTGTCGATCGTACCGGACTTCGGGTTGGCGGCGGCGCTTGGCGATGGCCGGCTGGCCATGGCGGACCCCGCTGCCGTCCCGGCCGGGCGCTACGGCATGGCGGCGCTCGAACACCTCGGTGTCTGGTCAAGCGTGGAAAAGCGTGTCGCTGCGGCGGAGAATGTTCGCGCCGCCCTGTTGCTGGTGGCGCGCGGCGAGACCCCGCTCGGCATCGTGTACCGCACCGACGCTGCCGCCGAGCCCGCGGTTAAAATTGTCGGCATCTTCCCGCCCGACACGCACCCGCCGATCGTCTATCCCATTGCGTTGACCGCGACCTCCACCAACCCGGACGCGCCGATTTTGTTGGCCTACTTGCGAGGTGCGGCAGCGCGGGGGCAATTCGAGAAGGCCGGGTTCACGGTGCTCGATTCCGCGCGGTGAGTTGGCTGTTCGCCTTCTCGCCGGAGGAGCTGACCGCGATCCGGCTGTCATTATGGGTCGCGTTCTGGGCGATGCTCGGCAGCCTGCCGGTTGGCGTCGCGCTCGCGCTTGTGTTGTCGCGCGGCCGTTTCTGGGGCAAGTCGCTGCTGAATGTGGTGGTGCATCTGCCGTTGATCATGCCGCCGGTCGTGACCGGCTACCTGCTGCTATTGCTGTTCGGCCGGAAGGGACCGATCGGCGAATTTCTTGCCGAGAAGCTCGGCATCGTCTTCGCTTTCCGCTGGACTGGCGCGGCGCTCGCCTGCGCGATCATGGGTTTCCCGCTCTTGGTGCGCTCGATCCGGCTGTCGATTGACGCAGTCGATCGCCGCCTCGAAGATGCTGCCGGCACGCTCGGCGCGAACGCGCTGTGGATCTTTGTGACGATCACGCTGCCGTTGATCGTGCCGGGCATCATCGCCGGCATGATCCTGTCCTTTGCCCGGGCGCTCGGCGAATTCGGCGCGACGATAACTTTCGTGTCAAACATCCCGGGCGAAACCCAGACCCTGCCGACCGCGATCTATATGCTGATCCAGGTGCCGGGCGGCGACCTCGCGGCGTTGCGCCTGACCCTGGTCTCGATTGCGATCTCGATGCTGGCCTTGTTTGCCTCCGAGGCGCTGATCGACCGCGCCAGCCGGCGCGTCCAGGGGCGATAGCGGGTTATGCTGAGCGTCGCGGTCGCACATCGCCTTGGCGATTTCTTGCTCGATGCCGCCTTCGAGAGCGGCGGCGGCTTGACCGCGCTGTTCGGCCGCTCGGGATCGGGCAAGACCTCGCTGGTCAACGCAATCGCCGGGCTGATCCGCCCGAGCCGCGGCCGTATTGTCGTCGATGGCGAGGTGCTTACCGACACGGCGAGCGGCGTTTTCGTGCCGGCACGGCGGCGCCATGTCGGCTACGTGTTTCAGGAGGGCCGGCTGTTTCCGCACCTGACGGTGCGGCAGAATTTGCTCTACGGCCGTCGGTTCGCCCCGACTTCCCGAAGGAACGGGCGTGGGCGGGCTGGCGAGGTCGAGCACGTCATCGAATTGCTCGGCATCGGCGAGTTGCTCGGTCGTCGCCCGGCCAATCTGTCGGGCGGCGAGAAGCAGCGCGTCGCGATCGGCCGCGCGCTGTTGGCGCAGCCGCGCCTTCTCGTCATGGATGAGCCGCTGGCTTCGCTCGATGAAGAGCGCAAGACCGAGATCCTGCCCTATATCGAGCGGCTGCGCGACGAGTTCGCGATCCCGATCGTCTATGTCAGCCACGCAATCGCCGAGGTGACCCGTCTCGCGACGACGATGGTGGTTATGTCTGAGGGGCGGGTCGCCGCGGTCGGTCCGACCGCGGCGATCATGGGCCGGATCGACCTGTTTCCGCTGACCGGGCGGGCAGAGGCCGGCGCGATCCTCAACACCCGCGTCGCCGAGCACGACATCCGCTTCGGGCTGACTACCCTGCGCAGTGCGGCGGGGGATCTGCGTGTGCCCTATATCGACATGCGGCTCGGCACGCAGTTGCGGGTGCGCATCCGCGCCCGCGACGTGATGATCGCGTTGCAGCCGCCGCAGGGGCTGAGCGCGCTCAACATCCTGCCTGGCACGGTCGCCGAGATCGGCCCCGCCGACGGCGGGAGCGTCGAGATGCGGCTCGATTGCGGCGGCGAGGCGCTGATCGCGAGACTGACCCGACGCTCGGTCGAGGGCCTCGGCCTCGCGCCGGGCCGGCCGGTCTATGCCGTTATCAAGAGCATCGCCTTCGACCACCAGGCCTTCGCCGGCGCCGCCCCCTCAACCCCGGGCGCCGATGCCGACACGAGGCACGGCTGAATCAAACCGTGGCGTCTATTACAATTATTCTCTTGACAATCCGGATTAGATCACCTGCTGCGCGCCAAGGGTGAAGACGAAGGGCTGGCCGCGATCGAGCGAGCTGTCGAACTTGGCGCCCTTCTGGCCATTATTGTAGAGCCAGCCGGTGTAATGGACGCTGACCTTGTGGCCGGCGGTCGCGGCGGCGCCGTCGCCAACCTTGCTGTCGGTGTATTTGAGGCCGCTCGGGAGTTCGCTCATTTTGCCGGGTGCTCCTTGCGCCGCCGCCGGGAGGATCGAGGACGCCGCGGTGAGGGCGAGAACCGTGAATGCCGCGGCCGCGCCGGTCAGGTGGATCAGTTTCATCAGAACACGATTATGTCAGGGAGTTTGAAGGAGTTGGACGGGGCCGGTGAGCAGCGCCATCCTGCCGGACAGCATCCCGCCGAGCAGCATCTTGAACGAGACGATCGCCGGCGTCACCGACATTCTCGGGCGCACTGAACAACACGCTGGAGGATCTGCCGGCGCTGGCGTGGCCGAAGGAAGCTGACAAATGGGTCCCGGTCTGCGCCGGGACCATCGGTGGATGCGCTCGCCTCTCCTAGCAGCCTCGACCTATGATGACGCCAGACCAGCATCGGGAGGAAACGATGGCGGAACGGCTCGGCAATGGCGCGTGGAGCTTCGAAGTTAACGAGGACTGGGCCAAGATCCCCGACGAGATCGTGCTCGGCGATTGCGCCGCGGTCGGCGTCGACAGCAAGGACAATGTCTATGCCTTCAATCGCGGCGAGCACCCGGTCATGGTGTTCGATCGCGAGGGAAATTTTCTGCGGTCGTGGGGTGAGGGCCAGTACCCGAGGGCGCATGGCGTCCATATGGGTCCGGACGATTCGATCTATCTGACCGACGATGGCGGCCATTTCGTGCGCAAATGCTCGCTCGACGGCAAGGTGTTGCTCGACTCGCCCAACGGCGATCTCCTCTACATCTCCGATGGTTACGGCAACGCCCGCATCCATAAGTATTCATTGGACGGCAAACTGCTGTCCTCCTGGGGCGAGCCCGGGACTGATCCGGGGCAATTCAACATCCCGCACAACATCTGCTGCGACCCCGACGGTTGGATCTACGTCGCCGACCGCGAGAACCACCGGGTGCAGATCTTCGACGGCAATGGCCGCTGGGAGACACAGTGGAATTACCTGCACCGCCCGAACGGCATGTGCCTGGCCCGCGGCAGTAACCCCCTTTGCTATATCGGCGAGGGCGGGCCATCGGGCGAGATCAACCGCGACTGGCCGAATATTGGGCCGCGCGTCAGCATCCATACGACGAAGGGGCACGAGGTCGTGGCGCGGCTCGGCAAGCCTCATGCCGGTATCGCGCCGGGCCAGTTCACCTCGCCGCACGGCATCGCCGTCAACTCGCGCGGCGATCTTTTCGTCGGCGAACTCTCCGGCCGCTCCTGGGGCCGCTTTTCGAAGGACCCGCCACCGGCGAAGCGCCGCGTCATCCACCGATTACGGAAGATCGCGGCGTAATACCCTCACCCACCCGTCGCTGACGCGACGGGTCCCCCCTCTCCCGCAGTGCGGGAGAGGGTGCCGAAGGCGAAGCCTGAGGCGGGTGAGGGCCCTACCGCATCAGCACGAGGTTCCCGTACTGGTCGAGGCGGGCGGTCCAGCCCGGCGGGACGAGACAGGTCGCGTCGTATTCCTCGACGATGCACGGGCCCGCATGCGGCGTCTTCAGCGCGCTGCGGTTGACGACCTTCGCGTCGCACCAGCTGTCCTGCGGGCCGAAATAGGCGCGGCGCTTCGGGTTCGCGATCGTGATATCGGGCGCGAGGCTCGCCGCGGCGGCGGCCGCGGCGCGCGGCGTATCGGGAATGCCGCGGCCGATCACTTCGAGACTGACCAGCTCGACTGGCTCCTCGGCTCCGGCGCGATGACCATAGGTGCGCTCGTGC
>VAZR01000180.1 GCA_005888515.1 Alphaproteobacteria bacterium
TCCGCCCATTGTTTACCTGTCCGTAACCGGGATCCGCCACGCTTTGCCGCGGGACGGAGGCCGCGATGGGCGCGTGGGGAACGGGATTGTATTCCGGCGACTTCGCGATGGATCTGCGCGGCACAATCCGCGCCGTCGCGCGGCTGCCGTTTCCGGCCGATCGCCTGGTCGATGTCCTTTGCGATACGGAGGCCGGGGCGGCGCATAATCCGAACGACCCGGACCACACGGTCTTCTGGCTAGTGCTGGCCGACCAATTTTGGAAGCGCGGCATCGAGTGTCCGCGGGCTCGCGACGCGGCGCTGTCGATCATCGATGAGGGGCGCGACCGCGACGCGATGGCGGCGTTGGGAATGCCCGCACCCGATTTGCGGCGCCGGGAGCGGGTGCTCGCCGAATTGCGCAGCAGGCTGGCCAGCGCTCCGGCGCCAAAGCCCCGAACCACGCTCAAGAAGCCGCAGGCCTATTTGATGGAAGTCGGCGATTGCTACGCCTATCCGACCTCGGGCGGCAAGAACATCAACCCGTATTTCGCCGCGCCCGAAAAGATACCCGATTGGCATCATGACGGCTGGGCGGTGATGATCGTCGTCGCCTGCGGACGCGCTTTCGATTATCTCGCGTGGTATCGGTTTTTGACGATCGACACGGCCATTGGCGAAAAGCCTGCGGCAATCCCGATGGACTCCTCGCAGCTCTGGGTCTTGCGGCGGCCGGGGACCGTCACGCCGCTGCACATCAAGCGGCTGCGGTTGGAGAAATTGGGGGCCGTGGCGATTGATGGGGACAAGTTCGGCGCGATCTTTCCGGGCCTGAAACCGGGCATCGCGCAGGCGATCAACGACATCTCGATCGCGAACCAGATGAATGTTGGGCCGCACCTTGCGGCTCGGTGGATGCCGCGGCCGGGCGAACCGCGAGAGGCCCGGACTGCCTACCCGACAATCCTCGGCCTGCGATCCATCCTGGCGGGAACGGACGGTAGTACTTGATGTGACTCCCGGGATCGGACGGCCGGCGGGACGCCGGCGCTCCTTTTAAGGTCAGCCGACCAGCACGGCCTTGCCGATGACCTTGCGGTCGATGACCGCCTGGACCGCGTCGGCGGCCTGTTCGAGCGGGAAGCGGTGCGAGATGCGTGGCCGCAATTTGCCCTGGCCGGCCAACTCGACCAGTTTACGCATATTTTCGCGGCCGACCTCCGGCTGCTGCTCGGTGACGCCGCCGAGCCGCACGCCGATGACCTCCAGCCCCTTGATCAGCAGATAGTTGGTGCGCGGCGTCGATGGGCCGCCGCCCAAAAATCCGAGCACCAGGATGCGGCCGCCCCAGGCGAGGCAGCGCAATGACTCGTCGAATACGTTGGCGCCGATCGGGTCGTAGACGATGTCGACGCCGCGATCGTTGGTCAGCTCCTTGACACGGTCGCGCAGCCCCTCGCGGTAGTCGATTGCGTAATCGGCGCCTTCTTCCAGGCAAACGGCGCGTTTCTCATCGGTGCTGGCGGTGGCGATGACCGTCGCGCCGAACAGTTTCGCGACCTGGATTGCGGCGATGCCGATCCCGCCGGCGGCGCCGTGGATCATGACCCAATCGCCGGCCTTCATGCGGCCGCGCTGCAGCAGAGCGTGATAGGCGGTGTGATAGGCGCCGCTGAACACCGCCGCCGCTTCGAGGCTCATGCCGGAGGGGACCGGGTTGCAATTCTCGGCGCGCGAATTGCCGAGCTGCGCGAAGGCGCCAAGCCGGTGCCGGCTCATGACCTTGTCGCCGGGTTTGAATTGCGTGACCCCGTCGCCGATCGCGACGATTTCGCCGGCGGCCTCGTTGCCGGGGATGAAGGGCGGGTCCGGCCGAAACTGGTATTTGCCGGCCAGCATCAGCACATCGACGTACTGCACGCCGCGCGCGCCGATGCGGACCTGCACCTCGCCCGGGCCGGGCGGCGGCGGGTCGGGCATCTCGCGCAACGCCAGCACCTCGGGCCCGCCAAACGCTTCGCACACCACCGCTTTCATCGCTTGCGCCTCTATCGCCAATCGTCGAGCACAAAGAGCCCGGGCCGGCTGTAGCCCGACTCATTCGGGCGGTGCATTGTGACGCCCTGGATCTGCGTACGAAAGCCGCGCCCGAGCATCGCGCGGTACGCCTCCTCGCGCGCCGTATTGACCCCGGCCACGACGATCGTCATGCCGGCGGAGACGGCAAGCGCGGCGCAGGCGTCGAGCAATATGGCGAAGCGCTCCTCGGCTCCGGATCCCGGCCGCACCGCGCCGAATTTGACAAAACAGGCGCCTTCACCGCCTTCGCTTTCGGGGCCGCAATGGCAGATCGCGAACCCGGCGAGCCGGTTGTCGCCGTCCCACAGCAATACCGTGTCGCCGAGCCGGCGGGCGAAGACGGTGCGGATCTCGGCCCGCAGATCGAGCCCGTCATACAAGGTTTCGGTCAACTCGCGGGTCGCGATTTCGGCCTCGGCGCGCTGTCCTTCGGGCAGCGCCGAATAGCCAGACCATTTCAGCCTTGTTTCGGTCAGCCATGCCGGTTTCGTCATGATCGCGGTCAGGAAACGCGGATGAAACCCGAATTTTCCGTAGAGCCCGACATGCTTGGCGCTCTGCGCAAAGGTGAAGAGGCCGGCGTGGCGGATACCCCAGCCTTCGAAGGCATCGCAGGCGGCGGCGACGAGCCGCTGGCCGATGCCGGCATCCCAGAGGTCGGGCCGGATCGATAGCGGGCCGAAAAACCCGACGCTGCCCCAATTGATTGCGAAGTTGGAGCCGAGCAACGCGCCATCCCGTTCGGCGGCGAAGGAGGCAATGTGCTCGGCCCCGAAGCGGGTGTGGGCATACGGAGGGAAGCGGAAAGTCTCGAGCTCCGGCACGCCGAGAAACGTGCCGAAGGCATCGCGGATGATGCGCTGCGCCTCGGGCAGATCACTCTCGGCGAGCGCGCGGACAGCAACCATGATTGCTCCTGTCGGGGGTGAATGTCCGGATGCTATCGCCCCGCGCCACAAGGATGCAAATCGGACAAGGGCAAATTGGACGAGGAATGGCCACCCGGAGGGTCGCTTGACACGCTGCAACAGGGCAAAGAATTATCCCGGCCCTCAGGGCCGCCGGACCGAGTGGGAAAAAGGGAGGTTGCGCATGTCTTGCCGCCATTATCTGGTTCCGATGCTTGCCGCGGCCGCGCTGTGGCCGCTGACGGCGGGAGCCGCGGACAATATCAAGATCGGTTTTCCGATACCGCTGTCCGGACCGACCGCGGTTTACGGCAAGCCGGTTCTGGCCGGGGCCGAGCTGGCGGTACAGGAACTGAACGCCAAAGGCGGCGTGCTCGGCCGCAAGTTCGAACTCTTGTCGCGCGACAGCAAGGCGAGCGCCGACGAGGCGGTGCGGCTGGCGCGCGAGATGATCATCAAGGACAGTGTCGATTTTCTCGCCGGCACCTTGACCTCGGCCGAGGCGCCGGCGGTCTCCACGGTCGCCAAGGAAAACAAGATCGTCTTTGTCGCGCCGACCTCGAAAAGCACGATCCTGACCGACGAGAAGCACATCCACCCCTACATTTTCCGGGTCGCCTCGAACACCGATGTGGAGGGGCTCGCGGGCGCGACGCTGATGGCCCGCTGGAAAGAGGTCAAAAAGGTGGCGACAATCGCGCCCGACTACGCCTATGGCCGTGACTCGATCGCCGGCTTTATCGAGGCGCTGAAAAAGCAGCGTCCGGATATCCAGATCGTCGATCAGCAATGGCCGAAGCTGGGCGAAGCCGATTTCACCCCGTTCATCACAGCGCAGATGAGCACGCAGCCGGATGCGGTCTATTGCTCGCTGTTCGCCGGCGATTTCGTCACCTTCACCAAGAGCGCAACCCCGCGCGGGTATTTCAAGGCCATCAACAACCGGATGGTCGACCCCGCCGAGATCGGCACCCCCGACCTGGCGCAGGCCCTCGGCGACGACTACCCGTACGGCGTTATCGGCGACGCCTACGACCCGGTGATCTGGCACGGCACCGAGCCGCCGGAACACAAGAAATTCATCGACGATCTGAAGAAGTTCACCAACTCGCAATATGGATCGGGCTGGTCGATTGTCGGGTATCAGGCGATCTACGCCCTGGCCGAAGGCATCAAAAAGGCCGGCAACACGAAGAGCGACGCCGTCTCCAAGGCAATGCTCGGCATGAGCTTCGACACACCGGTGGGCAAGCGCAGCTTCAGTGAAAAATCGCATGAGACCTTCGCGCCGGAGTATTGGGGCGTCATGGTCAAGGATCCAAACCATCCCTTCGCGATCATGAAGGATCCCGAATTGCTGCCGGCATCGTTCCCGACGTATTGACAGCGCATCGGCACAACGCGCCCGCCCGCGATCCTGCCCGGACCGCGGGCGGCGCAGCGACATCGGGAGTCTGATCGGCAGTGGCGGCCTCGTTCCTGTTCAGCCAGGTCATGGGCGGCCTGACCACCGCTATGTTCCTGTTTTTGATCGCCTCGGGGCTGTCCCTGGTGTTCGGCATCATGCGCGTGATCAACTTCGCGCATGGCTCCTTCTACATGCTGGGCGCCTATCTCGCCTGGCAGGGGGTGCAGTGGCTGCATCCGACGGGTGCCGGGTTCTGGCTGGCGACATTGTTCGCGGCGGTCACCGTCGGGGTGCTGGGCGCGATCATCGAGCGGGTGTTTTTCCGCTCCCTGTACGGCCGCGAAGAGCTGTACCAGCTGCTTTTCACCTATGCGCTGGTGCTGATCCTCGGGGATGCCGCCAAATTCCTGTGGGGGGTCGAACAGCTTTCGGTGTCGACACCGCCGATCCTGAGCGGCGGCATCGAAATCTTCGGCACCACGCAGCCGCTCTATACGCTGTTCATCATCGCGATCGGCCCGGCCATCGCAATCGCCGGATCCCTGGTGCTGAGCCGCACCGGGATCGGGCGGCTGGTGCGCGCGGCGCAGATGGACCGCGAGATGCTCGACGCGCTCGGCGCCAATGTCGGCGCGATCTACACCGGCATGTTCGTGTTCGCCTCGTTTCTCGCCGGTCTGTCGGGCGCGCTGGTGACGCCGATCCAGAGCATCGTGCCGGGGATGGACGTGCTGATCATCGTGCAGGCGTTCATCGTCGTCGTCATCGGCGGAATGGGCTCGTTCTGGGGCACCTTCTGGGGCTCGGTCATCTATGGCGAGGTGCTGTCCTTCGGCATCCTGATCTTTCCCGGGTTTTCGTTGTTCTCGGTGTTCGCGCTGATGGCCGTCATCCTGATCGTGCGTCCGTGGGGCCTGTTCGGTCGGCCGCTATGACGACCGAGACCACGGCGCCAGCCGCCGCTCCGATCGGGGTCGCCAGAGAAGGAAACTGGGTCCGCCGCATTCCCTGGACCCTGATCGTATTTCTGGTTCTCGCCACGGTGCCGTGGGTCGGCTCGCGTTACGACACCTTTCTTGCCGAGCAGATCGCGATCGACGCGTTGTTCGCGGTCAGCCTTAACCTGCTGCTCGGCACGACCGGATTGGTGTCGTTTGGCCATGTCGCCTATTTCGGCGTCGGCGCCTATGTCTGCGGCATCCTGATGAAGACCTACGAGGTCCCGTTCATCTTCGCCTTTCCGGCGGCGGGGCTCGGCACCGCGCTGTTCGCGCTCGTCTCCGGGTATTTTTGCGTGCGTCTGATCAAATTGTATTTCGCGATGCTGACCTTGGCATTTTCGCAGATCGTCTGGGCCGTGGCGTACAAATGGAACGACGTGACCGGCGGCGACCAGGGTCTGCCGGAGATCCCGTTCCCCGATCTCGATTGGATGTCGGCGATCCCGGGGCTGGGCGATCTGCGCACCAACGATCAGTTCTACCTGCTCGCCTTGGCGATCATCGCGGTATCGCTCGCCATCTTGCACCGGCTGGTGCGCTCGCCTTTCGGCCGGGTATTGACGACGATCCGCGACAACCCCGAACGCGCCGCATTCATCGGCGTCAATGTGCGCGCCTACCAGCTCGCGGCGTTCGTCGTGGCTGGAACCTTCGCCGGGTTTGCCGGCGCGCTTTACGGCATTTTCAGCCGCGGCGTCTTCGCCGATTTCGTGTTCTGGTCGAAATCCGCCGAGGTCATGATCATGGCGATCCTCGGCGGCATGGGCTACTTCTGGGGCCCGCCGGTCGGCGCCGCCGTCCTGGTCTGGCTGAGCCAGAAGATCACCGCCTACACCGAGTACTGGCCGTTCATGCTGGGCACGATCCTGCTGGTGCTGCTGTTCGCGCTTCCGGGCGGCATCGTGGGCGGGCTCGCGGCGCTGTGGAACCGGATCCAAGGCCGCCGCCGTGCTTGAGATATCGGACCTGTCGAAATCCTTTGCCGGGTTTCGCGCGGTCGCGGAGGTCAGCCTGACGGTCGATACCCGTCAGATCGCTGCGGTGATCGGCCCGAACGGCGCCGGCAAATCGACCCTGTTCAACCTGATCACCGGGCATCTGCAGCCGGACAGCGGTACGGTCCGGCTGGATGGCCGCGACATTACCGGTGCGCCGCCATACCGGCTCTGCGGCATGGGCATCGGGCGGTCGTTCCAGCGCACCAACATCTTCCCGAACCTGACCGTGTTCGAGAATTTACAGGCCGCCTTTCTCGTGCATCGCGGCCGCGGCCGCAATTTCTGGTCGTTGGCGGAAAGCTTTTACCGCGACGAGACCGCCGGTCTCCTTGCCTCTATCGGGCTTGCCGGCCAGGAGAAGACGATCGCCGGCACGCTCAGCTACGGCAACCAGAAGCAGCTCGAACTCGGGCTGGCGCTGGCGAGCGATCCGCAGATCCTGCTGCTCGACGAGCCGACCGCCGGCATGTCGGCCGGCGAGACGCACGACACGATCCGGCTGTTGCAGCGCATCGCGGAAGAGCGCGCGCTGACCCTGCTGTTCACCGAGCACGATATGGAGGTCGTGTTCGGGATCGCGCAGAAGATCGCGGTCTTGCATCAGGGCCGGCTGATCGCCGAGGGCGTGCCCGACGAGGTGCGCAACGACCCCGAAGTGCGGCGCGTCTACCTGGGGCACGGGCTGGGGCACGGGCATTGACCGCGCTGCTGGCGATCGAAAACATCCACGCCGCGTACGGGCTGAGCCGGGTGCTGTTCGGCATCTCGCTCGAGGTCGAGACCGGCGAATGCGTCTGCCTGCTGGGCCGCAACGGGGTCGGCAAGACGACGACGATGCGGTCGGTCATGGGCCTGTTGCGCCCGACCAGCGGGCGCGTGCTGTGGAAAGGCGCCGACATTGCAGGCTGGAGCCCGCACCGGGTCGCCCGCGCTGGCATCGGCTTTGTACCGGAGGACCGCCGCATCTTCGCCGAGCTGAGCGTTTGGGAGAACCTCGACATTGCGGCCCGCGCCGCGCGCCGCCGCGGCCGTTGGGACATCGATGCGGTCTATGAGCTTTTTCCGGCGTTGCGCGAACTGCGCAACCGGCAGGGCGGGTTTCTGTCCGGCGGCGAGCAGCAGATGCTGACGATCGCGCGCACTTTGATGGGCAACCCCGAGCTGCTGCTGCTCGACGAGCCGTCTGAGGGGTTGGCGCCGCTCGTCGTCGAGACCTTGCTCGAGAAGACGCGCGAGCTGAAGGCGCAGGGCGTAACGATTCTGCTCGCAGAGCAAGGGGTCGATTTCTCGCTGGCGCTGGCCGACCGCGTGTACGTGCTGGAAAAGGGCAGCATCCGCCATAGCGGCCCGGCCGCGGAATTGCGCAATGACTCGGCGCTCCGCGATCGCCTGCTGGCGCTCTGATCATTAATTTGGACCGCGGCCGTCTCGGCCGCATGCGGGCGGGACGCCCGCGGTCCGTCGCCGACCCTCTACCGAAGCACCCGTACCCAACCGCCGTCGGGCATCAGATGCGTGCCGTAGCGGGCGCTGCGCTCGATGAGGCGATCGAGGGTCGCGCCTTCGTCAGCAAGCGGGCACAGTACGGTTTCGTTCTGCGCGTTGTGCCGCACGAAGCGGAAGCGCGCTGCCGCGACGCCGTCGCGCGTCACCTCGCACCCCGCCAGCATGCCGATCCAGTCGCCATGGCGGCGGCCGCCATGGCCGGTATGGAACGAGAAACTGCCGAGCCCATAAAAGATCGGCTTGCCGCGATAGAGTTCGACGGGCAGCGAATAATGCGGCCCGTGCCCGATGACGATGTCGGCGCCGGCTTCCACTGCGGTATGGGCGATCTCGGTCATGTAGTCGAGCACGTCTTCGCCGAGCCCCCAATGGCATGAGGCGACCACGATGTCGGCCTCGCGGCGCAATGCCGCGATGTCATTGGCGAAGGCGGAGAGATATTCGCGATCGGCCCAGGTGACGATGATCGGCGGCACGCCCGGCCGGTTCATCGGCGGCACCTCGGGGCGGGTCTTGTGCGCCGGCACCTGATAGGCCGTGTGGCCGCGGATCACCGCGATCCCGCTGCCATGTGCTGTCGCTTCGTGATTGGTCGGCCAGTAGACCGAGCTGCGTTGTAGAAAGCCGACGCGCAGCCCGCCGCATTCGGCGATTGCCGGGGCGCATGCCTCGGCCAGGTCCGCGCCGGAGCCGGTGTGCCGGATGCCGATCCGGTCGAGGCGTTCGAGCGAGCCGAGA
>VAZR01000337.1 GCA_005888515.1 Alphaproteobacteria bacterium
AGGCGGGCGGGCGCGACTGGAACCCGCTGATCCATATCCCGGCCGGGTTCATGAAGATGCTCGATCACAAGACCCTGACCTGGGGGTTCAAGGCGCAGGCGAATGAGGAACGCGAGATCATCTATCCGCGCGGCCGGGTGCTCGGCGGCTCCAGCTCGATCAACGGTCTGATCTATATCCGCGGTCAACCCGAGGATTACGACCACTGGGCCCAGCTCGGTAATCGCGGCTGGTCATGGGACGATTGCCTGCCGTTTTTCAAGAAAGCCGAGCGTTGGGGGGAAGGTCCGAGCGAGGTCCACGGCACGGAGGGGTACTTGCACACCTCGGCTATGGACCGCTCCCCGATTTGCGCGAAGGTGATCGAGGCCGGCATGCAGCTCGGGCTCGAATACCGCGAGGATGTCAACGACCTGCCGCCCGGCGCCGGTCCCAGCATCGGTTGGTGCCAGCAGACGCGCGGCGGCCGCCGCCGCGCCAGCACCGCCCGGTCCTATCTGCGGCCGGCCTTGAAGCGTCCCAATTTGCAGCTCGTTACCCACGCGCTGGTGCACCGCATCGTATTCGACGGCAAGCGCGCGATCGGGGTCGATTTTTCCCGTCAGGGTCGGATCGAGCGGGTCCTCGCCCAGCGCGAGGTGATCCTGTCGGCCGGCGCGGTGTGCTCGCCGCATCTGCTGCAATTGTCCGGGGTTGGCGATCCCGAGCATCTCGCGAAGATCGGCATCGAAACCCATCACGCGCTGCCCGGCGTCGGCAAGAACATGCAGGATCATTACGTCGTGCGCGTCACTTATCCGATCCACGGCATGGCCACGGCCAACGAGCGGGCGCGTGGCTTGCCGCTCGCCGCCGAAGTCATGCGTTATCTGATCACCGGCAAGGGGATGCTGACCTACAGCGCCTCGCTGATCGCCGCCTCGGTCAAGATATTGCCGGAATCGGCCACCCCTGACGTGCAGATCTCGTTTGCGCCGGGGAGCTTCAAGGACGGTCAGATCGGCGCGCTCGAGGAGGAACCGGGGCTGACCGGCGGCCCGTGGCAAATGCGGCCTCTGTCGCGCGGCTATGTCGAGGCGCGCTCACCGCGCCCCGAGGACCCGCCGGTCATCAATCCGCGCTATCTGACCGAAGAAGCCGATCGCCGCGCGAGCGTCGGCGGATTGCGCTTTGTGCGCCAGATCTTCAACGCACCGGCGCTGCGGCCGTATATCGGCGACGAAAAGCTGCCGGGCGCGCAGGTCCAGACCGATGACGAGCTCCTCGATTACGCGAAGCGGAACGGCAACACAGTCTACCACGCCAGCTGCACCTGCATGATGGGCCAGCACGCGATGGCGGTCGTCGACGACCAGCTGCGCGTGCATGGGCTCGACGGGCTGCGCGTCGTCGATGCATCGGTGATGCCGGCGGTGACTTCGACCAACACCAACGCGCCGACTATCATGATCGCGGAAAAGGCTGCGGTGATGATCAAGGCCGGCGCTCTGCAGCAGGCGCAGGCGGCATAACGGCGGAATTTCCCTCCCACGTCCCAGGGCGGGGAGGGGATCTTACGGTGCGGTCTTGACCAGGCAGCGCAGCACTTCGGCGACGCTCCAGGCCTGGGCGATGCAGCCGCGCGGCGTGAACGGCGGCCCGGCATCGAAGATTTCGCTGATCGAACCGATGCCGGCTTCGGCCACTGCGGTGCCAAAGCCGTCGAGAAAGCGGCGCGCCCGTTGCGGTTCGTTCGGGTGGACCTTGAGCCAGGCGTCGATGAATGGCCCGATCAGCCAGGCCCACACCGTGCCTTGGTGATAGGCGGCATCGCGGGCGCGCAAATCGCCGAAGTAGCGCGGCTTGAAATCGGGTTCGTCCGGCGCCAGCGAGCGCAATCCGACCGGCGTCAGCAGCTTGGCTTCGACCGCGTCGACGATTTTCGGCCAACGCTTTTTGTCGAGCACCGGATGAGGCAGCGAAATCGCGAAGATCTGGTTGGGCCGGAACGACGTATCGTCGCCGTTCTCGCCGTCGACGACGTCGTAGAGATAGCCGCCCTGGTCATGCCAAAAGCGGCGGTTGAAGGATTGCCGCGCCATCTCGGCATGGCCGGCGATATCGTCGGCTTCCGGATTGCCGGCGTCGCGCAGCCATTCCGTCAGCAGCCACAGCGCGTTGTACCACAGCGCGTTGATCTCGACCGCCTTGCCGCGCCGCGGCGTCACCACCCAATCGCCGACCTTGGCGTCCATCCAGGTCAGCTGATAACCCTCCGCGCCCTGGGTCAACAACCCGTCTCGCGGGTCGACTTTGATGCCGAAATGCGTGCCTTCGAGGTGGTGGCGGACGATGTCTTGCAGCGTCGGCAGGATCAGAGACAGCGTTGCGCGGTCGTTGGTCCGCTCGACATAGCGGGCCAGCGCATGAAAGAACCACAGCGTCGCGTCGGCG
>VAZR01000338.1 GCA_005888515.1 Alphaproteobacteria bacterium
GGCGCAGCGCGATCGTGATCTGCTCCGGGTTCGCCTTCCACGGATAGAGGCTCACCTGCGCGTTCGGGGCCAGGTGGACGGTCTCGATCGCAACCGCGTAGGGGTGCGCCGCAACGTCGTCGGGCAGCACCAGGATGGGGGTCCGGCACTGACGCACGAAGTCGCGCGTCACGGTGAACACGAAATCGGCGTTCTTGCGGTACATGTTTTCGAGAAAGGCGCCGGCCTGCTCCATCGTGATATCGGGGCGGCGTTCGCACAATGCCGGCGCCCAGCCCTTGATGTTGTTCTGATAGAACAGGTCCGGCATCGTCGGGCGGTAGCCGGAGGGCTGCGTCAGCACGCCGGCGACGACCCGGTCGCCCGCCCGCTTCAGCAGGTTCCAGATGAACGGGCCGCCGATGCAGAAGCCCAGCACCATGAACTGCCGGATGCCGAGGTGGTCCATCAGGCCGATGTGGTCGTCGGTATAGGCGTCCCACGGCCGATCGATTTCGAGCGGGCCGGTGGATTGGCCGCCATTGGCGTTGCGCAGATCGGCCGCGATGACGCGGTATCCGTCCTTGAACTCGTCGAGCGGGTTGAACGGGTGGGTTTTGAGACCCTCGATCGTCGAGTTCAGCCCACCGCCTGGGATAACCAGCAGCGGGAAGCCGGAGCCGGCCTCTTCGTAATGGATGCGAACCTGGCCTTTTTCATAGAACGGCATTTCGAGTTCTCCCTATTGGAGCGCCGGCATCTTGCCGGCAGGCCGCCTGGAAGCCGGCGCTCCGTTTGATGTTGCCGGCGCTACTGGGCCGCCGCTGCCAGCGGCTGCGCCGCTACGGCCGGCCGGTTCGTCTTCAGGAAGGCGCGCACGTGCCGCAGCGCCAGCTGAAGCTGGCTGGGGTTCATCTTCCACGGATAGAGGGTGACCTGCGCATTCGGCGCGAGATAGGCGCTCTCCAGCGCGACGACATAAGGGTGTCCCGGCACATCGTCGGGCAGGATCAGGACCGGCGTCTGGCACTGGCGCACGAAATCGCGGCTCACCGTGTAGACGAAATCGGCGCGCTCGCCGCGGTACATGTTGCTGAGGAATTTGTCGACCTGCGCCATCGTGATGTCCGGCCGGCGTTCGCACAGCTCGGCGCCCCAGCCCTTCATATTGTTCTTATAGGAGAGCTCGGGCATCTCGTGACGATAGCCGGAGGGCTGCACCGGCACGGCGGCGACGACGCGGTCGCCGGCCCGCTTCAGCAGGTTCCAGATGAACGGGCCGCCGATGCAGAACCCGAGCACCATGAACTGGCGGATGCCGAGATGGTCCATCAGCCCGATATGGTCGTCGGTGAAGGCGTCCCACGGCCGGTCGGTTTCCAGCGGGCCGGTCGACTCGCCGCCCTTGGCGTTGCGCAGATCGGCAGCGATGACGCGGTATTCGTTACTGAACTCGACGAGCGGGTTGAACGGATGGGTCTTGAGGCCCTCGATCGTCGAATTGAGCCCGCCGCCCGGAATGACCAACAGCGGGAAGCCGGAGCCGGCCTCCTCGTAGCGGATGCGAACGTCGCCTTTTTCATAGAACGGCATCGGAATCTCCTTACAAACAAGAAAATTTCACAATGAGACAGCGAGGCAGTGAGATTCAGCGATGCTCGACCCTCATCGCCTCACCGTCTCATTGTGAAGCAACCGACCCATGGTTTGCGTCGGTCTTGGCCAGGGTCATCCATCCCCACGACAACCGCGAATTCATTGCGCGGCGGCGGCGAGCTTGTCCTGAGTCTTGGTTTCGAAGTCGCCGGCGTCGTGGCGCTCGTGCAACTGTTCCGAGGGATCGCCGGCGGTGCGGTTGACCATGCGCCCGCGCATCACCGCCGGCCGCGCGTGGATCTGGTCGGTCCAGCGCCGCACGTTCTTGTATTCGTGCACGCCGAGGAACTCGGCGCCGCCGTATGAATTGAACTTCACCAGCCCGCCATACCACGGCCAGATCGCCATATCGGCGATCGTGTAGTCGGGGCCGGCGACATATTCGCTTTCCGCCAGCCGCTTATCGAGCACGTCGAGCAAGCGCTTTGTTTCCATCGCAAAGCGGTCGATCGGGTATTCGATCTTGACCGGCGCATAGGCGTAGAAATGGCCAAAGCCGCCGCCGACGTAGGGCGTGCTGCCCATCTGCCAGAACAGCCACGACAGGCACTCGGCGCGCGCGGCGCCGTCCTTCGGTAGGAATTCGCCGAACTTCTCGGCGAGGTAGACGAGGATCGCGCCTGTCTCGAACACGCGGATCGGGGTCGGGCCGCTTCGGTCGACCATCGCCGGGATCTTCGAGTTCGGGTTGATCTTGACAAAGCCGCTGCCGAACTGATCGCCCTCGCCG
>VAZR01000181.1 GCA_005888515.1 Alphaproteobacteria bacterium
TGGCGACTTCCTTCCAATCCTTGCCGGCGGCGAGCGCTGCTTCGGCCTCTTTCGCCTTCTCCTCGGAAGACGACAGGATTTGCTGCACCTGGCGCTGCTCGGGCGTCTCGAATTCGTCCTTGCGCTGCTCGTATTCCTCGCGCAGCTTGCTCTCCTGAACGTCCTCGGGTTTCGCGACATCGGAGGGGGCGAGGCTCGCCACGGTGAAGGCGCGGAACTCGGGGGCGCGGAACAAATCGGGGTGCGCTTCGTAAAATTTCGTCAGGTCCGCCTCGCTCGGCTGGCCGACATCTCTCACGCTGGCCACCAGGAAGGCGACGATGTCGGCGAGCCGCTTCTCGCCGCGATGGCGGTACAGCGCCTCGACCACGGGGCGCGGCACCGCGATCCCCGCGGTAATCGCCTGCAGCAGATCGGCGCGCGGCAGGTCGCGGTGCAGGTGCGCGATCAGCTGATCCTCGCTCAGTCGGTTCATCATCAGCACCCGATTGAACAGGGCGCGGTCGAAGCGGCCGTCTTCCCCCCGGAAAGCCGGGTTGTCGTATATCGCGCTGCGGATCACCTCATCCGACACATCGAGTTTTAGCCGCGCGGCTTCCTGGTCGAGCAGGTCGCGGTCGATCAGCTGAGCAAGCAGCGTGTCGACAACCCCGAGCTGCTTGATCTGCTGCTGGTCGACGGCGCCGCCGAGCTGGGCGCGCAACCGCTCCAGGGTCGGCTGCAGCAGCCGCTGCAGATCATCGGCGCGAATATTCGCATCGCCCACCGTGGCGATCACCGTATCGGGCGAGTGGCCCTGGTAATAATCCGACCGGGTGTAGATGCCCCAGAACCCGAACGAGATGATCAGGAGTCCGAACAGGATCTTGGCGACAATGGATCCCGCCTTGGTGCGGAGCGCTTGCAGCATCGGCGTGCCGGTGTGATCGTGGAGCACGATGTATAGAGACGGGGCAAGGGCGCCGCAACCATTCGCCGGCGCCAGCCCGTCCGCGGCTCTGGGAGTGGAAATGGCTGATCGAAAACCGCTGGTCGCCGGCAATTGGAAGATGAACGGGCTGCGCGCCGATGGCCTTGCGTTGGCGCGCGGCGTCGCCGAACGGGCAAGCGAGCCGCATCGCTGCGAGCTGCTGATCTGCCCTCCCGCCACTTTGCTGACCGCGATCGGCGAAGCGTTGGCCGGTAGCGGCGTCGGGCTCGGCGGTCAGGATTGTCACCCCGAGCCGAAGGGTGCCTTCACCGGCTGCCTCAGCGCCGAGATGCTGAAGGACGCCGGCTGCAGCCATGCGATCGTCGTGCGTTGGCGAGACGCGCGCCGAACGTGAAGCAGGCCGCGCGACGGCCGTCGTCGCCGGCCAGCTGACGGGTTCGCTGCCTGATGGCGCCGATGCCGACAAGCTGATCGTCGCCTATGAGCCGGTCTGGGCGATCGGCACCGGGCTGACCCCCACAATGGCCGACATCGGCGAAATGCACGCCGCGATCCGTTCCCGCATTCCTGCAGGCACGCGGATCCTCTACGGCGGCTCGGTCAATCCGAAGAACGCTGGCGAGATCCTGGCGCTCGACGACGTCGATGGCGCGCTCGTCGGCGGCGCCAGCCTCAAAGCCGAAGATTTCTGGGCCATTGCCCAAGCATGCGGGTGAGATGTCGCGGGTAGCTTTTCGGCGGTAGCGATCGGGTGGCGAAGAGCCTACATAAGACGTAACCCTGACATCGCCGCGGCGCCCATGATCGTCTTGCTGTTCGTCGTTCACGTCCTGATCGCGTTGACGCTGGTCGGGGTGGTGCTGTTGCAGAAGAGCGAAGGCGGCGCCCTCGGCATGGGCGGCGGCGGCATGTCCGGCTTTATGACAGGCCGCTCGACCGCCAATCTGTTGACCCGCACGACGGCGATACTGGCCGCGCTGTTCTTCCTGACCAGCATCTTTCTCGTGGTGTTCAGCAATGCCGGACGCGCGCCGCGCTCGATTGTCGACGAGGCGCCGCCGGGACCGATCATGCCGCTCGCCCCGTCACCGGCGGCGCCGCAGGTACCAGTCGTTCCGACGACGCCCACGTTGCCGGCGCAACCGAGCCCGCCGCTCGCGAGGTGATCGAGCAGCAGCGAGGCCGAATCGCTTTTTAGGCGAGGAAAATGGCTGGCCGATCGAAAGTTTGGGCCTGTCGGTAATCGTTCAGCGCCGGTAAAGGGCCGATGGCCGGTTGTCGGCCCTGACTCGTATGTCATTGATTTACAAAGAGTCTGCGACCGGTGATCCGCGATCGCCGTTTTACCATGGGATGCCTATGCCGCTTGCTGTACTGTAAAGGTCCATGACGCGGTTCATCTTTATCACCGGCGGCGTGGTCTCCTCTCTTGGTAAGGGTTTGTGCTCGGCAGCGCTGGGCGCGCTGCTGCAGGCGCGCGCCTTCAAGGTGCGCCTTCGCAAGCTCGATCCCTACCTTAATGTCGATCCCGGCACGATGAGCCCCTATCAGCACGGGGAAGTCTTCGTGACCGATGACGGCGCGGAGACCGACCTCGATCTCGGCCATTACGAGCGCTACGTCGGGGTCGCCGCCCGCAAGAGCGACAGCGTGACGACCGGGCGCATCTATTCGACCGTGATCGGCCGCGAGCGGCGCGGCGAATATCTCGGCGCGACGGTACAGGTGATCCCGCACGTCACCGACGCGATCAAGGAATTCATCACCGCCGATCTGACAGATGAGGATTTTGTGCTGTGCGAGATCGGCGGCACGGTCGGTGATATCGAGAGCCTGCCGTTCCTCGAAGCGATCCGACAGCTCGGCAACGAGCTCGGCCGCGAACGCGTGTGCTTCGTGCACCTGACATTGGTGCCGTGGATCGCCTCGGCCGGCGAATTGAAGACCAAGCCGACCCAGCATTCGGCGAAGGAATTGCTTGGGCTCGGCATTCAGCCCGATATCCTGTTATGCCGCTGCGAGCGGCCGATCCCGGACGGCGCCCGCAAAAAGATTGCGCTGTTCTGCAACCTGCGCGAATCCAGAGTCATCCCGGCGATCGATGTCGATACGATCTATGCCGTGCCCGGCTCCTATCACGCCGAAGGGTTCGACCGCGAGGTCTGCGCCCATTTCGGGCTCACCACGCGCGAACCCGATCTTTCCGGCTGGAATTCGATCGTCGATCGCATCCGGCGGCCCGAAGGCGAGGTCAACATCGCGATTGTCGGCAAATACACGCATCTGCCGGATAGCTACAAATCACTGGCCGAGGCGATGACCCATGGCGGCATCGCCAACAATGTCCGGGTCAAGCTCGACTGGATCGATTCCGAGGTGTTCGAGACCGAGAGTGAGGCGCTGGAGAAATTGGAAGGGGTGCACGCGATCCTGGTCCCCGGGGGGTTCGGCGAGCGCGGCTCGGAGGGCAAGATCGAGGCAGCGCGGTTCGCCCGCGAGCGCAAGGTGCCGTATTTCGGTATCTGCTTCGGTATGCAGATGGCGGTGATCGAGGCGGCCCGGCATCTGGCGCGGCTGCCTGGCGCCGGCTCGACCGAGTTCGGCCAATGCGAGCATCCGGTGATCGGGCTGATGACCGAATGGATGCGCGGCAACATGCTGGAGCAGCGGGAGGCAAACGGTGACCTCGGCGGCACGATGCGGCTCGGCGCCTATGAGGCGGTGCTCGATCCGGAAAGCCGCGTCGCTGAAATCTACGGCGCCTCAAATATTAGTGAACGGCACCGCCATCGCTATGAGGTCAACATCGCCTATCGCGACAGCCTCGAAGAGGCGGGCTTGCGGTTCTCCGGCATGTCGCCCGACGGGCTGTTGCCGGAGATCGTCGAGATCCCGGACCACCCCTGGTTTATTGGCGTCCAGTTCCATCCCGAGCTGAAATCGAAACCGTTCGAGCCACACCCGCTGTTCACGTCCTTCGTCAAAGCCGCGGTCGACCAGTCGCGGCTGGTGTAAACATCATCCGCAGCCCCGGCGAAGGCCGGGACCCACTTTTCAGCAATCGAGAAGCGCGATAAGTGGATCCCGGTTTTCGCCGGGAATCCGGTTTCAGGGGGAGCGGGGACATGCAGCCGCGCCATGTTTCGATCGGCGACATCACACTAGCCAACGATCTGCCGTTCGTGCTGATCGCCGGCCCCTGCGCGTTGGAGAGCCGGGCGCATGCGCTCGAGATCAGCGCCGCGTTGGTCGAGATCACCCGGAAGCTGGGCATTCCGCTCATTTACAAGACCTCGTTCGACAAGGCGAACCGCACCTCGCTGTCCGGCGCGCGCGGCATCGGCTTCGAAAGCGGGCTGCCGATCCTCGCCGAGATACGTGAGGCGCGTGGCATCCCGGTATTGACTGACGTGCATCTGCCCGAGCAATGCGGGCCGACCGCCGAAGCGATCGATGTCTTGCAGATCCCGGCCTATCTGTGCCGGCAAACAGACCTGCTCATTGCCGCCGCCAAAACGGGGGCTGCAATCAACATCAAGAAGGGCCAGTTCCTGGCGCCCTGGGACATGCAGCACGTCGCCGCCAAGGTCACGCAGAGCGGCAACGAGCGGGTGCTCCTGTGCGAGCGCGGCGCCAGCTTCGGCTACAACACGCTTGTTTCCGACATGCGTTCCCTGCCGATCCTCGCGGAGACCGGCTATCCGGTCGTGTTCGACGCCACCCATTCGGTGCAGCAGCCGGGCGGGCATGGGGGCCGGAGCGGCGGTGAGCGCCGCTTTGTCGAGACGCTTGCGAGAGCGGCGGTCGCGGTCAGCGTCGCGGCGGTATTCATGGAGACGCATGAAGATCCCGACCGGGCCCCCTCCGACGGCCCGAATATGGTGCCGCTCCGCGCCCTGCCGGACCTCCTCGAAACGCTGATCGCCTTCGACCGCCTTGCCAAATCCCGGCCGCAACCAGTTGGCTCTTAAGGGACCGTCGGCGTTTCCGACCCCCTCTTGGCCGAAACTGCGTCGCTTCGCGCGCGACGACAATCTAAGCCTGTCATTGCGAGGAGCGCAGCGACGAAGCAATCTCGCTCGCTGCTTTGCACTGCCCAGAGGCTCCGATGACCGCTATCGCCGACATTCACGCCCGCGAGATCCTCGACAGCCGCGGCAACCCGACCGTCGAGGTCGAGGTCACGCTCGACAGCGGCGCGACGGGACGAGCGGCGGTCCCGTCGGGCGCCTCGACCGGAGCGCATGAGGCGGTCGAGAAGCGAGATGGCGGCCAGCGCTATGGCGGCCGCGGCGTGCGCGAGGCGGTCGGCGCGGTCAATGGCGAGATCTTCGATGCGCTGTCGGGCTTCGACGCCGCCGATCAGCTGGCAATTGACCGCACCCTGGTCGACCTCGACGGCACGGCGAACAAGGGTCGGCTCGGCGCCAATGCCGTGCTCGGTGTCAGCCTGGCCTGCGCCAAGGCCTCGGCCGCTGAGCTCGACCAGCCGCTCTACCGCTATGTCGGTGGCGTGTTCGCGCGCACGCTGCCGGTACCGATGATGAACATCGTCAATGGCGGGGTGCACGCCGACAACCCGATCGACATCCAGGAATTCATGATCATGCCGGTCGGCGCCCCCAGCGTGACGGAGGCGATCCGCATCGGCTCCGAGGTGTTTCACGCGCTGCGCAACAAGCTCCACGATTCCGGCCACAACACCAATGTCGGCGATGAGGGTGGCTTCGCGCCGAACCTGCCCTCGGCCGACGCGGCGCTCGGCTTTGTGATGCAGGCGATCGAGGCGGCCGGGTACAAGCCGGGTGAGGATGTCGTGCTGGCGCTCGATCCGGCGGCCAGCGAGTTCTACCGCGATGGCAAGTACCGCCTCGACGGCGAGGGCAAGGTGCTCGATGGGGCGGGCCTCGTGGCCTATTACGCCGATCTCGTCGGTCGCTATCCGATCGTATCGATCGAGGACGGCATGTCCGAGGACGATTGGGACGGCTGGTCATTGTTGACGCAGGTCCTCGGCGATCGCATCCAGCTGGTCGGCGACGATGTCTTCGTGACCAACCCGGTACGGTTCAAGAGCGGCATCGAGCGCGGCATAGCCAATGCGCTGCTGGTCAAGGTCAACCAGATCGGCACGCTGTCGGAGACATTGGAGGCGGTCGAGATCGCGTTGCGCGCCGGCTACGGCGCGGTGTTCTCGCATCGCTCGGGCGAGACCGAAGATGCGACCATCGCCGACCTCGCGGTCGCCACCAATTGCGGTCAGATCAAGACCGGCTCCCTGTCGCGCTCCGACAGGCTCGCCAAATATAACCAGCTGATTCGGATCGAAGAACAGCTCGGCGCTTCCGCGATCTATCCCGGCAGATCGGTAATCCGGCGTTAGATTGCAGCCGCTTAACCGCGCTGAATGAATGTGCTGCTTCCATCCGCTGCGCGTTTTACCAAGACTCAACCTCAGACAAGTTCTCTAACGATATCAACTGTATAGACGGCGTCGTGAAGCGATCGAACGCCGATTCGCGTAATCTACCTGCTGAAAATGCGAATTTGCCGCTGAGTTATTAGCCAGTTTCTGACTCTATTCAGTGTTCAAGACGTTCTGCTGGTATTGACGCAGACGGCTGCAAGTGATTCTCTTGGCCGGTGATCGTATTTCGCGAAATGCGCCGCCGCGCCAAGGTGCTCGTCGCCCCCGTGTTGGGCTTGGCGCTGACCGGCTATTTCGCCTACCACCTCGTCGAGGGCGATCGCGGCCTGCGGGCCTGGATGCGGCTGACGCAGGAGCTGCGTAGCGCTAAGGCGGGGCTGGCCGATGTCGCTGCCGAGCGCGCCAAGCTCGAACGCCGGGCCAGCAACATGCGCTCCGGCCACCTTGACCCGGACCTCCTCGACTCGCAGGTACGGCGGACGCTCGATTTCGCGGCGCCCGACGAAATCGTAATCATACAGCCGGCAAAACCGCGCTGATCCCGCGCGGGCGAGGTTTTAGGCCAAGAGCCGATGCCGGCTCCTCCGTGGCCCTGGAAGCGCGCCGGACAGTCCGCTTGCAGCCCAGCGAATGATGCTCCTGAGGTTGCAAACCGCGGGATTTGACACCATGCTTCGGGGCAACCCGGAGGAAAGCCAGAATGGCCGCCACGCGCAAGACCAACAGGGTCAAGCCCGCCGAGCCTGACGTCTCGGCGGAGACGCTGAAGCGCTGGTACACCGATATGCTGCTGATCCGCCGTTTCGAGGAACGGGCGGGACAGATGTACGGCATGGGGCTGATTGGCGGGTTTTGTCATCTCTATATCGGACAGGAAGCGGTGGTCGTCGGCATGCAGGCCGCGTTGCAGGAGGGCGACACGATCGTCACCTCCTACCGCGATCACGGCCATATGCTGGCCTGCGGCATGGACCCGAAGGGTGTGATGTCCGAGCTGACCGGCCGGCGCTGCGGCTATTCGCACGGCAAGGGCGGCTCGATGCACATGTTCAGCCGCGAGAAGAATTTCTTCGGCGGACACGGCATCGTCGGGGCTCAGGTACCGATCGGTACCGGTCTCGGCTTTGCTCATCGCTACCGCGACGACGGGCGGATCTCGGTGACCTATCTGGGCGACGGCGCGATCAACCAGGGCCAGGTCTACGAGAGCTTCAACATGGCGTCGCTGTGGAAGCTGCCGGTCGTCTACGTCGTCGAAAACAACCGTTATGGCATGGGCACTTCGGTCAGCCGCGCTTCGGCCCGCACCGACCTCTACCACCGCGGCATCGCCTACGGCATTCAGGGCGAGCAGGTCGATGGGATGGATGTCGTCGCGGCGTACGAAGCCGCTGTCGAAGCCGTTGAGCATGCCCGCGCCGGTCAGGGGCCGATCATTCTGGAAATGTTGACTTACCGGTATCGCGGCCATTCGATGTCGGACCCGGCGAAGTACCGCACCAAGGACGAAGTTAACCGCATGCGCACCGAGCACGACCCGATCGATCATTTGCGCCAGCGGCTACTCGAAGAGCATGGGGCCGGGGAAGACGACCTCAAGCAGATCGAAAAACGCGCCCGCGACATCGTTGCGGAAGCGGCGCAGTTCGCGCAGGACTGCCCGGAGCCCGACCCGAGCGAGCTGTGGACGGATGTGCTGGCCGAGGCCTGATCCAGATCGGGCGGAGTAGGGCGGGCGATATCCGCGAGGGATGCCGAGGACGGAATGGCTAGCGAAGTGCTGATGCCGGCGCTCTCGCCGACGATGACCGAGGGCAAGATCGCCCGCTGGGTCAAAAGCGTCGGCGAGCCGGTGCGGGCGGGCGACGTGCTCGCGGAGATCGAGACCGACAAGGCAACGATGGAAGTCGAAGCGGTGGATGAGGGCGTGCTGGCGAAGATCGTTATTCCTGAGGGCACCGATCACGTGGCGGTCAATACGCCGATCGCGGTGATTGCCGAGAACGGCGAAGACGTCGGCGAGGTCGAAGCGAAGCCGCGGCCGGCGCCGCAGGCCAAGGCACCGCAAGAACCGCCTGAGCAAAAGGAGGAACCGACCTCACCGCGGCCCGCGACGCGCGATGGCGCCGCCGCGCCGGCGCGTCCGGCGCCCGCAGAACCCGCGGAGTACACCGGCAAGACGGTGACCCAGACTGTCCGGGAAGCCTTGCGCGACGCGATGGCCGAGGAGATGCGGCGCGACGAGACCGTTTTCCTGATGGGCGAGGAGGTCGCCGAGTATCAGGGCGCCTACAAGATCAGCCAGGGTCTGTTGCAGGAGTTCGGGCCGCGCCGGGTCATCGACACGCCGATCACCGAGCAGGGCTTCGCGGGGCTCGGCATCGGCGCCGCGTTCGCCGGGCTGCGCCCGATCGTCGAGTTCATGACCTTCAACTTCGCCATGCAGGCGATGGACCAGCTGATCAACTCGGCCGCCAAGACCCGTTACATGTCAGGCGGACAGATGTCGGCGCCGATCGTCTTCCGCGGGCCCAACGGCATCGCCTCGCGCGTCGCGGCGCAGCATTCGCAATGCTATGCCAGCTGGTACGCCCATGTGCCGGGGCTCAAGGTTGTGGCGCCCTATACCGGCGCCGACCACAAGGGGCTGCTGAAATCAGCGATCCGCGATCCGAACCCGGTGATCTTCCTCGAGCACGAGCTGGTCTACGGCGAGAGCTTCGCGGTGCCGGACGACCCGGAATTCCTCGTGCCGATCGGCAAGGCGCGGATCGCCCGCGCCGGCGAGCACGTCACGATCACCGCCTTCTCGCGCACGGTGAAGCTGGCCCTGCAGGCCGCCGAGGAGCTGGAGAAGGCCGGGATTTCCGCCGAGGTGATCGATCTGCGTTCGCTGCGGCCGTTCGATGTCGCGGCAGTCGCCGATTCGGTCAAAAAGACCAACCGCATCGTCTCGGTCGAGGAGGGTTGGCCCTTCGCCGGCATCGGTTCCGAGATCGCGGCGATCGTCATGGAAGAATGCTTCGACTGGCTCGACGCGCCGCTGAAGCGGGTCGCCGGCAAGGACGTGCCATTGCCTTATGCCGCCAATCTCGAACGCCTCGCGGTACCACAGGTCGAGGACATCGTCGCTGCGGCGCGCGAGGTGGCGTACCGCTAGCCGGCTCGGCCGACGCGGGCGCCAAAGGGACAGCACATGCCGATCAAAATCCGGATGCCGGCCCTGTCGCCGACGATGACCGAAGGCAATCTCGCCCGCTGGCTGAAGAAAGAAGGCGACGAGGTGCATGCCGGCGACGTCATCGCCGAGATCGAAACCGACAAGGCGACGATGGAGTACGAGGCGGCCGATGAGGGCCGTATCGGCAAGATCATCGTTCCGGAGGGCGCGCAAGGCATCAAGGTGCACGAACCGATCGCCCTGTTGCTCGAGGA
>VAZR01000182.1 GCA_005888515.1 Alphaproteobacteria bacterium
CGATCGTCCCCTTCTTCGGATATAGCCCGTAGAGCTTCGCATGATTGGTCGCGGTCAGCGCGACAAAGCGATTGAGGTCGAGCCGGCCTTTCTGTACCCCCTCGGAGAACAGCAGCGGCACGCGCAATTCGATGCCCGGCACCCCGTTGGCGGTGTCCTTGAATGTCGTCTTGTCGCCCTTCAGCAATTTGCCGGTTTCGTCGTAGCGATAGGGCGCATGGTCGGAGGAGAATACCTGGAAGGTGCCGTTGGTGAGGCCGCGCCACACCGCCTCCTGCGCCGCCTTGTCGCGCGGCGGCGGACTGCAGCAGAACTTCGTGCCTTCGAGATCCATGCCGATGTCGTCGGCGGTCAGGAACAAATATTGCGGGCAGGTCTCGCCGTAGATTTTGAGCCCCTTGGTCTGTGCGTCGCGGATCACGTCGATCGCTTCGGCGGCCGAGACATGGACGATCAGCTGCGGCACGTCGAGCAATTCGGCCAAGGCGACCGCGCGGTTGGTCGCCTCCCCCTCGGCGATCGTTGCATGCGACACGGCGTGATAGCGCGGCTGCGACAGCCCCTTGTCGAGGAGCCGGTTGGCGAGCCACTGGATCATGTCGTGGTTCTCGGCATGCACCATCATGAAGGCGCCCTCGCGCCGCGCCAGCGCCATGATGTCGAGCATCTGGCGGTCGTCGAGCCGCAGCAGGTCGTAGGTCATGTAAACCTTGAACGAGGTGTAGCCGTCGCGGATCAGCGCCGGCAATTCCTGTCCCAGCACCTGCTCCGACGGATCGGAGATGATCAGGTGAAACGCATAGTCGATGACCGCCTTCGGCTCGGCGGCGGCGTGGTATTCGGTGACAACCTCGCGCAATGATTGCCCGCGATGCTGCGCCGCGAACGGGATCACCGTCGTCGTGCCGCCAAACGCGGCCGACACCGTGGCGCTGTAGAAATCGTCGGCGCACATGACCCCGGCCGAGGATTTCTGCTCGATATGACAATGGCTGTCGATCGCGCCGGGCAACACGAGCTTGCCGCTGGCATCAATATCGCGCGCGCCGGCCGCGAGCCCCTGGCCGAGCGCAACGATCGTCCCGTTCCTGACACCAATGTCGCAGCTGGTCGTGTCGGCGGCGGTCACGACCGTGCCGTTGCGGATCACCAGATCGAATTCGGCCATGCCTGCTCTTCCTTGTCATTGCGAGCCGCGCAGCGGCGAAGCAATTTCGTGCCGCTGAGGACAATATCGGCGAGATTGCTTCGCTCCGCTCGCAATGACAAGGAAGCGCTGCCGTTTATTGGTATAGAGGTCGAGAGGCAGTCATGAGCGTCCAGGCTCGCCCGAAGCGGCTTTCGGTGACCCAGATCCAGTCCCGCAAGGGCGGCGACAAGATAGTGTGCCTGACCGCCTACACCGCGCCGGTGGCGCGGCTGCTCGATGCCGAGGTCGATCTCTTGCTGGTCGGCGACAGCCTGGCGATGACGGTCTACGGCTTCGACAGCACCTTGCCGGTGACGCTCGACATGATGATCGCGCACGGCGCCGCCGTCGTGCGCGCGACCCAGCACGCGCTGATCACGGTCGATCTGCCGTTCGGCAGCTATCAGGCATCGCCCGAGCAGGCCTTCCGGGCCGCCGCCCGCGTGATGGCCGAGACCGGCTGCGCCGCGGTCAAGCTCGAAGGCGGCGAGGAGATGGCCGAGACCGTCGCGTTCCTCGTCCGGCGCGGCGTACCGGTCATGGGGCATGTCGGGCTGACGCCGCAGGCCGTCAACGCGCTCGGCGGCTACCGCTCGCGCGGCCACCGTGCTACGGAGCGCGACGAGATCCTGCGCGACGGCGTCGCGATCGCCGATGCCGGCGCCTTCTCGCTGGTCATCGAGGGGACGGCCGAGCGCCTGGCGCACGAGCTGACCGACCGGGTGGCGGTGCCCACAATCGGCATCGGCGGCTCGCCGCATTGCGACGGGCAGATCCTGGTCATCGACGATTTGCTCGGCCTGTTCACCGAGTTCACCCCGAAATTCGTCCGGCGCTACCGCGAGCTCGGCGAGGAGATCCGCGCCGCCGCCCGCGACTACGCCGAGGATGTGCGCCGCGGCCGCTTCCCGGCCGAGGAGCACACCTACACCGGCCCCCGCCAGTCGAAAAAGGCGGCTGCTGAATAAGCCCCTCTCCCCGCGTCGCGGGAAGTTGCGCCCAGCTCGGCGGTTGCAAATGATCTAGCGACCGACCACCTTCAACACATCGCCCCTGCGAGCCCCGAGCATATCGGCGACCGAGAGATATTCGCGCTCCCGCTCCAGTCGGAGAGGGGCGCTATGGCCCTATTCACTCATAAAACTTTCCAGAACCGCCTTCTCGCGGCGTTGCCCGAAGAAGATGTGCAACGGTTTTTTCGGACCTCCACCCAGTTTCCTTCCCGCTGCGGCACGTCATCTACGAGGTCGGCGCGCCGCTCGAATACGTCTATTTTATCGAGCAAGGGCTGGCCTCCATCCTGATGAATATGTCGAACGGCTCGACGGTCGAAGTCGGCATGATCGGCACGGAGGGGATGGTCGGGATGCCCGCTCTGCTCGGAGGGGTGATATCGAATCGCCAGTTCATCGTGCAGAGTCCGATAACCGCGCTGCGCATGAACGCCGCGCTGTGTAAGACGGCATTCGATCAGAGCGCGGCGGTGCGCCGGGTCGTGCTGCGCTTCACCGAAGCCATCCTGGACCTCGCCGCGCAAACCGCCGCCTGCAACCGACTCCACTTGATCGAGCAGCGCTGTGCCCGCTGGCTGCTGATGTCGAGCGACCGCACGCGCTCGGACATCATACCGATGACGCACGAATTCCTTTCCTCGATGCTCGGCGTGCGGCGTGCCGGAGTCACGACCACTCTCGGAGAACTGACTCGCTCCGGGCTGATCGAGCATGGTCGTGGGCACCTCACGATCAGCGACCGGGAGGGCCTCGAAGCGACCGCTTGCGAGTGCTACCCGCTCGATCGCCGGCGGCTCGAAAGGCTGCTCTGAGGACGGCTGCCGCCGCGCGTTCAAGCGACGGCGGCTCAGAAAGAAGAAAATTCGTCAATTGTTCTCTACCGCACAGACGCGGGGGGGGGCAGGTTCTTTATGCTTTTTCCTCGTGAGGGGGCGGGTCCGCGCGATCCTCGCGTTCTTCTGTTCTCTCACCTTACGAACCGAGGCGCATCATGTTCCCGGTCGTGATCAGTATCCCGGACGAAGACGCTCTGGCGGCTCGAATGGATACGATGAGGCAATGGCTCGACCACCAGCGGTTCGAGCCGGCGACGTTCCGCTACACCTTCGCGGCCCGCGGGCTTCTGTTTCGGGTCGAGTTCACGGTTGAGGCGCAAGCGCTCGCATTCGCGAAAGCCTTCGACGGGCAACTCCCATGAACGAGTTGGCCCAACGGGTGCAGCACGCGGCCACGTTTTTGCAGATGGCAGCGATTGAAATGCGCCGTATTGCAGATGACGCGCCAGACGTCGCGGTCGCGCTTCGGCATATCGCGCGGCAGATAGAGGCAGAAGCGGACGATCTGGCCGCTCAAGATATCTAAAGGGCGAGGGCAGGCCGGCGCTCCTCTCCGCTGCGCTTCGCACGGGGCCGGCGCGGCCGAGTAAAGCGCCTCTCCCACACCGCGGGACCATTGTGAACACCGCCGATCGGCTGGATCGGAACTGTGCGTCCTTCGAGACGCCCGCTTCACGGGCTCCTCAGGATGAGGGTCTTTTCTTAATGCCATCAAACAATTCACCTCATCCTGAGGAGCGCCCGACAGGGCGCGTCTCGAAGGACGCATAATGTCGATGCAGCGTTGTTCCCGCTGTTCTCTGCAATTTCGCAACGCCCCCACAGGGCGGGGAAGAGCATCTGAAAAAATGCTACTCTGCCGTAGCGTTGTCCTGGAATAGATACGGCACCGGCGCGTTTTCTCGGCGAGACGCTACCGGCGCCACAAGATCGGAGCCGGCTCAGGAGTGGAGGAGCACAATGAGTTTCATCGAGATTGCCAAAAAGACCGGGCATGGGCTGGCGATGACGACCGCAATCCTTGCCGCGGTGTCGCTGACCGCCGCGCCGGGGACGGCGTTTGCGCGGGATTGGCACGGCGGCGGACATTGGGGCGGCGGTCACTGGGGCGGCCATCACCACCATGGCGGCGGCGCTGGAATCGCGCTCGGCCTGCTCGGCGGCGCGCTTGCCGGTGCGGCGATCGCCTCGGCGGCAAACCCGTATTACGCCCCGTATAGCTACAGCTACGGCTACGGCTATCCGTCCTACGGGTACTACCCGTATTACGCGCCTTACGGATCGTACTCGCCGTACTGAGCGCGCGGCTCGGTACGGTTTCGGCGAGGCGGGCGGCCCCAGGGCCGCCCGCTCTTTTTCGGTAGCATGCTCGGCCGGTGGGGCAGGCTCGTGTAACCACACCAGGTGTAGGGCGGAAAAGCGCAGCGCATTCCGCCGATGACCGGCCGGCAACATGTCGGCGGAATAAGCTCCGCTCTTCCGCCCTACGCGTCCCACGCGCGCTCGTGTAAGCTGCGGCAAATACCCCGCGAGGAAACGCCATGACCGCAACCGCGCATAACACCGCTCACCGCCCGGCGATCGCCGTCACCCGGCATGCGATCGCCGCCGGCCATTACCTCGCCGCGACCGCCGGTTTCGACATATTGCAGGCGGGCGGCAATGCGATTGATGCCGGGGTCGCCGCCGGCATTGCGCTCGGCATCTTGCAGATCGATCTGGTCGATTTTGCCGGCGTCGCGCCGATCATGATCTATCACGCCGAGACGCGCGAAGTCGTGACGATCGCGGGGCTCGGCACCTGGCCAAAGGCGCTCGATCCCGAGCTGTTCATGCGCGAGCATGGCGGCAAGATCCCGCTCGGGGTGTTGCGCACTGTCGTCCCGGCCGCGCCCGACGCCTGGATCACGGCGCTCCGGCGCTACGGCACGATGAGCTTTGGCGAGGTCGCCGCCGCCGCAACCCGCCTTGCGCGCGATGGTTTCCCGATGTACCCGCTGATGGCCGCCAGCCTCAAAAAGCAGGAGGAGCGCCTGCGCAGTTGGCCGTCGACCGCCGCGGTGTTGCTGCCGAACGGCCGCGCGCCGGAGGCCGGCGAGGTGTTCCGCCAGACCGATCTCGCCGCCTCCCTGCAATACATGGCCGACGAGGAGAAGGCGGCCGCCGCGCGCAGCCGCAACGGGCGCGGCCGCGAGAAGGGGCTCGAAGCGGCGCGCGACGCCTTCTATCGCGGCGACATCGCCAAGAAGATCGTCGCCTTCATGAAGGAAGAGGGCGGCCTGCTGTCGGCCGAGGACCTCGCCGGCTACCACTCGCCGGTCGGACCGGCCGAGCGGCGCCGCTTTGGCGATCTCGAAGTCTTCACCTGCGGTGCCTGGTGCCAGGGGCCGGTCCTGCTGCAGACGCTGGCCCTGCTCGAAGGCACCGACGTCAAGGCGCTCGGTCACAACAGCGCCGATTACGTGCATCACTTGACCGAGGCCTTGAAGCTCGCTTTCGCCGACCGCGAGGCCTATTACACCGACCCGGCCTTGGGCGAGGTGCCGCTGCCGACCCTGATCTCGTCGGAATACGCCGCCGAGCGCCGCAAGCTGATCGACCCCCACAAGGCGTGGCCGGAGATGCCGCCTCCCGGCGAGCTCGGCGCGGCCGGGCAGCGTCTGCGCGCCAGCCCGCCTAACCCGAACCCCGAGCCCGACACCTCCTATGTCTGCGCCGCCGACCGCTGGGGCAATCTGTTCTCGGCGACGCCGAGCGACGGCTCCTACGGCTCGCCGATGGTGCCGGGCACCGGGCTGATCCCGTCCTCGCGCGGCTCGCAATCGCGCCCCGACCCGCGGCACCCCGCGGGTGTCGCGCCCGGCAAAAGGCCGCGCCTGACCCCCAACCCGGCACTCGCGATCAAGGGCAATGGGGAGCAGTTCTTCCCGTTCGGCACCCCCGGCGGCGACGTGCAGAGCCAGGCGATGCTGCAGGTGTTACTGAATGTATTCGTGCACGGCCAGGACGTGCAGAGCGCGATCGAGAACCCGCGCTTTGCGAGCTACAGCTATCCCTCCTCCTTCGCGCCCTACGACTACTATCCCGGCCGGCTCAGCATCGAGGGCCGCTTCCCGGAGGAGGTCATGTCGGAACTGGCGCGGCGCGGCCACCAGGTCGAGCGCTGGCCCGACTGGATCTGGCTCGCCGGCGCGGTGTGCGGCATCCTCGTCGATAAGAAACGCGGCACCCTGGAAGCCGGCGCCGACCCCCGCCGCGCCGCCTACGCATTGGGGTGGTAGCGCTGAATCAGGACCGCCGGCCTCTGGCCGGCATGCCGCCGGGACGGCGGCGGTCCGAGAATCGCTAGGAGCCGCGGCGGCGGATGTTCTCGTAGGGCGTGCCGTCGCGATGCGTGTAGGCGGCGGGCTTGCCGCCGGCCGGCGCAACCATGTCGATATCGGGGTAATAGGCGACCGAGCCCTTTTGGCGCGTACCAACCTCAAGCACCGTCGCATCGGCCCCGGAACGGTTTTGCAGGCAATGCCCGTCGAGATCGTTGGCCGGAAACCCGGCGGCGTCGCCGGCGCGCAAGACCTCCTCGCCGGCATTGGTGACGAGCACGACCTCGCCCGACAGCACGTAGACGAATTCATCCTCGCCGGGATGCCAATGGCGCTGGCTCGACCAGGCGCCGGGCGGCAGGCGCAGCAAATTGACCCCGAACTGCGTCAGCCCCGCGGGATCGCCGAGGCGGGTGCGCTCGCGGGCGCGGCACGGCTCGTCATAGGGCGGCGGGTACATCGTGCCGGTGATCGCTTCGAGGCTCTTCACATCCAGCCGTTTTGTCATCGCTGCGCCTCCCATCCTCTGAAATCGAAGCCGCCATTCTATCGTTCATCCCCGGGCTTGGCCCGGGGATCCACGATACGCTGAAAGACCGTGCCGATGTCTCGTGGATGGCCGGGCCAAGCCCGGCCATGAACGATAAGAGAGACGGATACTCGGCTCTCGTTATCCCACTAAGGGCGCGTGTTCGCGGCGTTTTTCGACCGCCACGACCGGGCGTTCCTCGGGCCCGACATAGAGCTGGCGCGGCCGCACGATGCGGGTCTCGGGGTCGGTCATCATCTCATTCCAATGCGCCACCCAGCCGACCGTGCGGGCCACCGCGAAAACCGGGGTGAACATCGCCGGCGGGAGGCCGAGCGCGCGGAAGATGATGCCGGAATAGAAATCGACATTCGGATACAGCTTGCGCTCGACGAAATACGGATCCTCGAGCGCGATCCGCTCCAGCTCCATCGCCAGTGTCAGCAGCGGGTCTTCCTTGCCGAGCGCCGCCAGCAATTCGCTGCACAGCGGCCGCAACACCTTGGCGCGCGGGTCGTAGCTCTTGTAGACGCGATGGCCAAAACCGGAGAGGCGGAACGGGTCGTCCTTGTCCTTGGCGCGGCGCAGCATCTCCGGGATGCGCTCCACCGAACCGATCTCGGCCAGGGTCTGCAACACCGCCTCGTTGGCGCCGCCATGCAATGGCCCCCAGAGCGCGGCGATTGCCGCCGCCGTCGCGGCATAGGGGTTGGCGCGGGTCGAGCCGACCAGGCGCATCGCCGAGGTCGAGGCGTTCTGCTCGTGATCGGCCTGGATGATCAGCAAGGCTTCGAGCGCGCGCACCGCCGCTGCGGGCGCGCGGTAGGGCTCGCACGGCACCGCGAACAGCATGTGCAGAAAATTCTCGGCATAGCCGAGATCGTTGCGCGGATAGATGAAGGGCTGGCCAAGCGAATATTTGTAGGCCATCGCGGCGATCGTCGGCATCTTGGCGATGAGCCGGTGCGAGGCGATCAGCCGATGCCGCGGATCGAAGATGTCGAGGCTGTCGTGATAAAAGGCGGCCAGCGCGCCGACCACGCCGCACATCACCGCCATCGGATGCGAGTCGCGGCGGAAACCGCGATAGATCGCGTGCAATTGCTCGTTGACCATCGTGTGATGGGTAATGTCGTCCGTGAATTTGGCTTTCTGCGCCGCGCTCGGCAGATCGCCGTTGAGCAGCAGCCAGCACACATCGAGATAGTCGCAGCGCTCGACGAGCTGGTCGATCGGATAGCCGCGGTACAGCAGCACGCCTTCGTCGCCATCGACATAGGTGATCGCGGATCGGCAGGCGCCGGTCTCGCCGAAAGAGGGATCATAGGCCCAGCAGCCGGTCTCCTCGCGCAGGCGGCGAGTGTCGATCATCGGCGGGCCGAGCGTCGGTTCGAGGAGCGGCAGTTCGGCGCGCTGGTTGCCGTGGCCAAAATCGATCTTGCGGGCGGTTGCGGGCATCGAGGACCTCCGATCTAAGACCGAATACTAGTTGATGCTGCACTGCACAATATGTCAATCTTGATTCATGCAATCAACTTATCTCACCGCCCGCGAGACCGCCGAACGGCTCGGCATCAAGCGCGACACGCTCTATGCCTATGTCAGCCGCGGTCTATTGCATTCGGTCGCGGTGCCGGGCAGCCGTGAACGTGGCTACCGGGCGGAAGACGTCGAGCGGCTGCGCTCCGGCCGCGGACTGAGCCGTGCCGCGCGGAACGAGCCGCTGGTCGCGGTCATCGATTCGTCGATCTGCCTGATCGAGGGCGGCCGGCTCTACTACCGCGGGCACGACGCAATCCGCCTCGCCGAAACCGCGACCCTGGAGGAGATCGCCGACCTGCTGTGGGCCAAGGGCG
>VAZR01000333.1 GCA_005888515.1 Alphaproteobacteria bacterium
GCCAAGGACGAGGCGATTATCCGGAAGCACGCCGAGATCAGCGGCTTCCCAGCCACCAAGATCACCGAAGTGCGTAAAATGATCGACCCCACCACCGAACACGGCGCCTGAGGTTTGGCCCCTCTCCCGCATTGCGGGAGAGGGAGGGGCCCGTCGCGCAGCAACGGGAGGGTGAGGGCCTGAACTGCTGAACCACCCTCACCCGGCTTTGGGCTCCGCCCTCAGCCACCCTCTCCCGCAATGCGGGAGAGGGGCTATTAGCGGCTACCGCTCGACCCAGGCGATGCGCAGGATGTTGGTCGAGCCGGGGGTGCCGAACGGCACGCCGGCGGTGATCACGACGCGCTGCCCGGGCCCGGCGATCTCCTCGCGATGCGCGGTGCGCACCGCCTTCTGCACCATATCGGCAAAGCTTGTGATATCGGCGAGGTGGACGCAATGCGCCCCCCACAACAGCGCCAGGCGCCGCGCCGTGCCGAGATGCGGGGTCAGCGCCAGGATCGGTGCCGCCGGGCGCTCGCGCGCCGCCCTGAGCGCGGTCGCGCCCGAGCTGGTGAACGACACGATCGCCGCCGCGCCGATCGTCGCGGCAACCTGGCTGGCGGCGGCGCTGATCGCATCGCGGTCGGTGTGCTCGGGCGCCATGCGACCGGAATCGAGGTTCGCGAAATAGAGCGGGTCTTCCTGCACCCGCCGCGCGATCCGGTCCATCATTGCGGTTGCCTCGACCGGGTATTGCCCGACCGCGGTCTCGGCCGACAGCATGACCGCGTCGGCGCCTTCATAGACGGCGGTTGCGACATCCGAGGCCTCGGCCCGGGTCGGGGTCGGCGCGGTGATCATCGACTCGAGCATCTGCGTCGCGACGATGACCGGCTTTCCGGCGAGCCGGCAGGCATGGATGATCTGTTTCTGTACGCTCGGCACGTCCTCTGGCGGCATCTCGACGCCGAGATCGCCGCGCGCCACCATCAGCGCGTCGGCGAGGTCGATGATCTCGTCGAGCCGGCGGATCGCCGCCGGTTTTTCAAGTTTGACCATCAGCCCGGCGGCATTGCCGATCAGCTTGCGGCCTTCGGCGACATCCTCCGGCCGCTGCACGAACGACAGTGCGACCCAATCGGCGCCCTGTTGCAGCGCAAACGACAGATCGGCGCGGTCCTTATCGGTCATCGCCGAGATCGGCAGCACGACGCCGGGGACATTGACACCCTTGTGATCCGACAAGGTGCCGCCGACCAGGCATTCGGTATCGGCGAAATCGGCGCCGCATGCGGCCACCCGGAGCCGCACCTTGCCGTCGTCGAGCAAGAGTTCGGTCCCCGGCTTCAGCGCCTCGAACACTTCGGGATGCGGCAATGGCGCGCGGTTGCCGTCGCCCAGATGATTGTCGAGATCGAGGCGGAAATGGCAGCCCGGCGCGAGTTCCACCTTGCCGCCCGCGAAATAGCCGAGCCGCAGCTTGGGCCCCTGCAGATCGGCGAGGATGCCGATCGGCCGCCCGACCTCGCTTTCGACCTGGCGAATCTCCTCAAAGCGGGCGCGGTGCTCGTCGTGGCTGCCATGGCTGAAATTGAGCCGGAACACATCGACCCCGGCCTCGAACAACGCGCGCAACCGCTCGCCGCCCGAGCTCGCCGGCCCGATCGTCGCGACGATCTTGGCGCTGCGCAACCGGCGCAGCGGCTTGTTGCGGCCGCGGCCGCGGTCGCTCGCTCCGTCACCGGGCGAGGACGAGGATGGCTCGGAAGTCATTGACATTGGTCAGGGTGGGGCCGGTCACCACGAGGTCGCCGAGGGCAGCGAAAAATCCGTACGAATCATTCTCCGCCAGCGCCTGCTTGATGGCGATGCCCGAAGATGCCGCACGAATGATGGTGTTCGGGTAAACAATCGCCCCGGCATTGTCTTCGGTTCCGTCGATGCCGTCAGTGTCGCAGGCAAGCGCGGCGATACGCTGGGGCCCGCCGGGATCTTTGGCCAGCGCGGCGGCGAGCGCCAGCAGGAATTCGCTGTTGCGCCCGCCGCGGCCTTGGCCATGCACCGTGACGGTGGTCTCGCCGCCCGACAGCAATACCGCCGGCGGCATGATGATTTGGCCGCCGACGCGGAAGCTGCCCGCGCGCAATTGCAAGGCGATCGCGGCATGCATCGCCGCGACGTCGCGCGCCTCGCCTTCGATGCGATCGCTCAGCACGACCGGCGCGATGTTGCGGGCGAGGGCGGCATCGGCGGCGGCGCTCAATGCCTGCTGCGGGCTGGCGATCAGCTCGAAACTTGTATTGGCGAAAATCGGATCGGCCGGTTTCGGCGTCTCGTCAACGGCGGCCGCGAGGTGGGCGATGACCGCTT
>VAZR01000334.1 GCA_005888515.1 Alphaproteobacteria bacterium
GGGCCATCGATTTGCCGGTGCGCAGATAGAAGGGCACGCCGGCCCAGCGCCAGTTCTCGATGTCGAGCCGCATTGAGACAAAGGTTTCGATCATGCTGCCGGGTGCGACCCCCTCGGCCTCGCGGTAGGCCTCCACGGGCTTGCCGTTGACAGTGCCGCCGCCGTACTGGCCGCGCACGACATTCTGGCGCACCCCATCGGCATCGAGCGGCGCCACCGCTTGCAGAACCTTCGCCTTTTCGGTGCGCACCGCGTCGGCGCCGAAGGAGTTCGGCGGCTCCATACCGATCAGGCTCACCAGCTGGAAGACATGGTTCGGCACCATGTCGCGCAGCGCGCCGGTCTGCTCGTAGAAGGCGGCGCGGTGCTCGACGCTGACGGTCTCGCCCACCGTGATCTGCACATGGTCGATGTGGTCGCGGTTCCACAATGGCTCGAAAATGCCGTTGGCAAACCGCAGCACCATGATGTTCTGGACCGTCTCCTTACCGAGGAAATGGTCCATGCGATAGATCTGGTCCTCTTCCAGGACCTTCTTCACCCGGGCATTGAGGGCTTGCGCCAAAGGAAGATCGGTGCCGAACGGCTTCTCGATGATGACCCGGCGGAATTTGCCGCCGCTCTGATCGACCAAACCGGCGGCGCCGAGCTGATCTACAATGGGGCCGAACATCGAGGCGGCCACGGCCAGGTAGAAAACCACGTTCCCCTGAGTGCCGTTTTGCGCGTCGATCTTGTTCAGATGCGCGCCGAGTTGACGATAAATCTCGGCGTCGTTGAGGTCACCGCCGATGAAGCTGATGCGGTCGGCGAGCAAGCCCCAGGCCTCCTCGTCGAACGGGATCGGCACGCCGCCCATCTCCCGTCCCGTCATGAAGCCGCGAACCTCCTTGCCGAGGTAATCGCTGAATTCCTTGTCGGTCTGCTCGCCGCGTCCCAAGCCCACGATGGCGAAGTTGCGGGAAATCAAGCCGCCGCGGACGAGGTTGTATATGGCCGGCATGACCAGCCGTTTGGTCAAATCGCCGGTGGCGCCGAAAATGACCAGCGTGCACGGCGGCGCCGCCGTCCGATGACCGGTGCTGCCCGACTCAGCCATAATGTAACCTCAAAAGCTCTTGGATCGCGTTAAACCTGCCTCCGCCCGCCAACAACCTGGCGGGCGGAGGCCGCCGTTCAACCACCGTGCGGGTGCTCGTGCGCCATCTGCTCAGTGTGCCCGCCGAACTGCTTGCGCATCGCCGAAAGGATCTTTTCGGCGTAGGTGTGCTCCTGGCGCGAGCGGAAGCGGGTATAGAGCGACGCGGTCAAGACATCGGCCGGCACCGCTTCCTCGATCGCCGCTTCGATGGTCCAGCGGCCCTCGCCCGAATCCTGGACGAAACCCGAGAACTCCGAGAGCGACTCGTCCTCGGCCAGTGCGATCGCGGTTAGATCAAGCAGCCATGAGGCGATGACGCTGCCGCGCCGCCACACTTCGGCGAGGTCGGCAAGGTTGAAGTTGTAACGCCGGTTTGCCGGGATGTGATCCTGGTTGGTGTGCTTCAGGATGTCGAAGCCTTCGGCATAGGCCTGCATGATGCCGTATTCCATGCCGTTATGGACCATCTTGGCGAAATGGCCCGCGCCGGCCGGGCCGGCATGGATGTAGCCGTTCTCGACGCGCGGATCGCGACCCGAACGGCCCGGCGTCTTGTCGATCGTGCCGACGCCCGGCGCCAAGGTCTTGAGGATCGGATCGAGATGGTCGACGGCCTCCTTGGTGCCGCCGATCATCATGCAGTAGCCGCGCTCCAGACCCCAGACGCCACCGCTGGTGCCGACATCGACAAAGGTGATGCCCTTCTGCGCCAGCATCTCGGCATGCGCGATGTCGTCGAGGAACTTCGAATTGCCGCCGTCGATCAGGATGTCGCCCTTGCCCAACAGGCCGTTGAGCTCGACGATCGTATCATGGGTGATCTTGCCGGCCGGCAACATGACCCAGAGGCATTTCGGCGTTTCGAGTTTCGACACGAAATCGGCCAACCCTGTGCTGCCCGTGGCGCCCTCGCCGGCCAGCTGCTGCACCACTTTCGCATCGCGGTCATAGACCACGCATTGGTGGCC
>VAZR01000335.1 GCA_005888515.1 Alphaproteobacteria bacterium
CAGGCGGCGCCGGCTCTGCCGCCGACCGTCGCGGTGCGGTGGATGCCGAGCTGATCCCAGGCGGCGAGCCATGCCGATGCGCGCGCCTGCGCTTCGCTGTGGGATCGGGCCGGATCGCTCATCGAGTCCAAGGAGGCCGTCTTTCGCGGTTGATAGCAAGCCTATCCGATTGCCGATAAACCTGATCCGGTGAATGATCCGCCTAACCAGAGGTGGTGTCATGAATTCACCGGCAGAGCCGATCGTCCCGCTCCCTCCTTCGAGGAGCTGAGCCCGGCCTTTCAGGCGCGCTCGCGGCAGGCGACCGCCCGGCTCGGCGTCACGGTCAACAGTGTCCATGCCTGCGCCCATGCCGAGGAGCTAGGCGGCGCGGCGCGCGATTTTCTATCCGCCGCGATGATTCTGGGGTCGCTCCCGCGCGAGCTGCGCCTGTTGATCCGGCTGGCGGTCGCCAATGCCAATCAGTGCCGCTACTGCACCGCGCACCAGAAGCATCAGCTGCACGGGATAGGCGTGCCGGCAGCCAAGATCGCCGCGATCGGCACGCCGGATGATGGCGCGCTCAGCCGGCGCGAACGCGCGGCGGTACGGTTTGCCCAGGCGATGACGATCGATGCCGGCGCGATCCCGCCGGCGGTCTACGCCGATTTCATCGCGGAATTCACCCCGCAGGAGCGCGTCGAGGTGACGATCGTTGCCACCGCGATGGGCATGCTGAACAAGATCAACGACGCGCTGCGGGTGCCGCTCGAATCCGAGTTTGAGGAGCTGGTCAGCTGAAGGGAGAAAGACGATGGCGGAAGCATTGAAGCGCAGTTATCTGAAGAACGAGCGGGCGCAGTCGCGGGGCTATTCGCAGGCGGTCGTCACCGAAGGCGGCCGCACGATCTGGCTGGCCGGGCAGGTGGCCGGCGAGGACAGTTCCGGACGCTCGCTCGCCGCCGATTTCGACGGCCAGGTCCGCGAGGTATTCGCCCGGCTCGGGCGCACCCTCGAAGAGGCCGGCGGCCGGCTTTCCGACATGGTGACGATGACCGTCTTCATCACCGACGCGCGGCTCGGCGACCGCTTCACGCAGCTGCGGTGCGAAATCTTCGGCGACAATTATCCGGCGAGCGCGCTGATCACGGTCGCCGGATTGGCGCGGCCGGAAATGCTCGTCGAAGTGCAGGGGATCGCCGTCATCGCTTAAACCCCTCTCCCGCACCGCGGGAGAGGGTGGCCGAGGCGATAGCCGAGGCCGGGTGAGGGTATCAGCCACGGCACGACCCTCACCCTCCCGTCGCTGCGCGACGGGCCCCTCCCTCTCCCGCAGTGCGGGAGAGGGGCTCTTCACTGCGGCTTGTCGCCCGCCAGGGTCACCCGGTGCATGACCCGGCGGAACCCGTGATAATCGTTGATCGGGTTGTGCTGCGCGCAGCGATTGTCCCACAACGCCAGCGAGCCGACCTCCCAGCGGAAGCGGCAGGTGAATTCGGGGCGGGTCTGGTGCATGAACAGAAAGCGCAACAGCGGCGCGCTCTCCTCCTCGGTCATGTCCTTGAACCGCACGGTGTGGCCGCCGTTGATATAGAGCGCCTTCCGCCCGGTCTCGGGATGGGTGCGCACGACCGGATGCAGGGCCTCGTATTCCGCGCGCGCGTCGCTGCGGGCGCCGTCGCGCATGCGGTCCTCCCGGGTTTTTGTCACGTCGGCCTTGGCCGAGGAATTGACCGCGATAAGCCCGTCGAGCAATCGCCGCATCCCCGGCGACAGGCTCTCATAGGCGAGATACATGTTGGCGAACAGCGTGTCGCCGCCATAGGGCGGCACCTCGCGCGCGACCAGCATCGTGCCCATCGGCGGGGTGTCGAGATAGGTCGTGTCGCTGTGCCACAGCCCGCCGAAATTGACCCGCTCGTTCTCCAGCTTGATGACCGGGGTGATCTCCGGAAAACCCTCGATGCCTTTGACGAACGGATACTCGATCGGCTCGCCGAACCGCCGCGCCAGAGCGAGCAGGCGAGGGGGCGGCAGATCCTGGTCGCGAAAGAAGATC
>VAZR01000322.1 GCA_005888515.1 Alphaproteobacteria bacterium
GATTCTGCTCCGAGGGCGCTTGAGAACGTACCGCTCGCCACCGCGCCGTGGCCGAAGGCGCTCGTGGCGCTGTCGCCGGCGCGGGCGATCTGGCCGACGGCTGTCGCGTCGGTGGCATTAGCTTGCGCGCCCTGGCCGAAGGCGCTCGCGCCAAAGGAATTGGCCAGCGCGGCCTGGCCGACCGCTGTCGCATTGGCGACATTGGCCCGTGCGCTGTCGCCGACGGCGGTGGCATTGGTCTGACCCGCCCCGGTCGTGCCGGCCTGGGCGCTGTTGCCGAGCGCGGTCGTGCCGGTATTGAAGATGCTGCCGCCGGCATTCGCATTGTCGCCAAGAGCCGTCGCGCCAATGGCGCCCGCCTGCGCGCTTATCCCGATCGCAGTGGCCCCCTGGACGGCCGAGCTGTTCTGCCCGAAGGCGCTGCTGTCGGTGCTGGCGAACGCGCCCTGTCCGACCGCTGTCGCGCGCGTCCTCGCCTGCGCTCCTTGTCCGACTGCGGTCCCACTGACGGCATTGGCCTGGGCGTTTTGCCCAACCACCGTTGCGTTCGCCGCATTGGCCTGGGCGCTGTCGCCCACCGCGGTTGCGTTCGTTTGGCTAGCGCCGGTCGATCCGGCTTGCGCATTCGCGCCGATTGCCGTCGTGCCGGCGGTACCGGTACTGATGCCGGCTGTTGCCGAAAAACCGACCGCTGTCGCATTGCCTGACGCGCCATCGGCGCTTGTCTTGGCGCCGATCGCCGTGGCGCCGTCGTTGATCGCAGATGCATGGGAGCCGAAGGCAGCCGAGTTCGAACCGGCAGCAACGAACGCCCCCACGGCTGTCCCGCTGGGGTCGGCAAGAGAATTGTGACCCACTGCCGTTGCGTCAGCAGCGCTTGCACTAGCCTGGTCGCCGACCGCGGTCGCGTTCTTGCCGCCCAGGGTATTAGCAGCGCTGCCGCAGGTGAAGTTCTGGTTAGCAAGATCGTCGTCACAGACGAATGGCGTAGCCGACGATACCGAGGCGAGAGCGAGCGAAGACGCGGCGCCCAGCAGAGCAAATCGCAGCGCGTTCCAGGTTCGGGTCGTGTCGACCAATGAACGTTTCATCGCCCCCTCCAATCTTGTCCGTTTATGGTGTCTGCCGTATTCCGCGAATACAGTAACACGAGCACGACTGGAGGTTTAGGTAGGTGAACAGCAATTCTATACTTTAGAGAAGCAGCAACCCTATCCTTTATTGATTCTGAGCTTCAGCCCGTGCGCAAATACTGCACCGCCTCGTCGCGGCGGAACAGATGCAGCAGCAGGCGCAGCGCTTCGCCGCGCGGGCTCGACAGATCGGGATCGCGTCGAGGATCACGCCGATTGCGGTGGGCTCACTGACTGGCTTTCGAGTCGACGGTGCCGCGTGCGCGATGGTGCCGCGATCTGGAACGCCTGCGCGATGCGCCGTTCGGGTGCCTCGTTAGCCCGCGACTCAGAACAGCCAGCCGACTGCCACGCGCCCGATCGCCTGGGAGCCGCCGGTGCCAAGAGCGACACCGCCCGATAGGACCAAATTAGAGCTGTCGAGATGGTGCACGAGCCCGAAGGCAAGACCGCCCTCGCCGTTGTAAGTCGCGCCGCTGAGGCCGACAAAGGTGCGCCCCTGGTCCGGGACGATGGCGCCGCCGAGCGCCGCTGCCGCCGCGATACCGCCTGATAAGCGGTTTTCATTGCGGCGCAGTTGCCCAACAGTGGCGGCATCGCTCGAAGCAATACCGGGCGCGATGTTCGTGAGCCGCCTTCCGCCGAGCGAGACCGTGTTGGGCTGGTCGGCCACCGTGTTGTTGCCGATCGCCACCGAGTTCGTCGCCAATGCCTGCGCACCTTGGCCGATCGCGACGGAATTGAGGCCCGAGGCGACGGCGCCTTGCCCGCCGCCGACCGCGGTTGAATTATCGCCCGAGGCGCGCGCCGCCTGGCCAAGCGCCAAGGATCCGGCACCCGAGGCGGTGGCACCCTGGCCAAAAGCGGAGGCTTCATTGCCGGTCGCCATCGCGCTCTGTCCGACCGCCGTCGAGAAGTTGCCGCTGGCGATGCTCGACTGCCCGGCGGCGAAGGCGTAATCGCCGGTCGCCTGCGAGCCGACCGAGACAGCGGTCGAGGCGATGCCGGTCGCGACCGGCGGCGGCAGGTTGAAGGTGTTCACCCCCGCCGGCACCTGCGAGACCGTCGCGACATCGGTCGGCGCGATGCCGGGCGCGACATTGACGATGCGGCGGAGAAAGCCGGCGTCGCCGACCGAAACCGTTTGGGCCGTATTCGCAACCGAACCGAAACCGAGCGCGACCGCATTCGTGGCGGTCGCCTGAGTGTTTTGTCCGATCGCCGTCGAGAACGGCTGGGTGGCGCTGGCATTGGTGCCGATCGCTGTCGAATTGCCTGCCGCGGCGGCGATGACCCCGACCGCAGTGGCATTGTTCCCGGTTGCCGCCGCCCCGAGGCCGATGGCGGTCGAGCTCACCCCGCCTGCATTGCTGTTTTGCCCAAAGGCGGTGGCGTTGTTGGCATTGGCGCGGGCGCCCTGACCGACCGCCGTCGCGCTCGCCGCATTCGCTTGCGCGCCCTGGCCGAAGGCGCTGGCGCTGCCGAAGTTGGCTTGCGCCGCCTGACCGACTGCCGTTGCGCTTGCCGCATTGGCCCGAGAGTCCGTACCGACTGCGGTTGCGTTTGT
>VAZR01000323.1:0-1780 GCA_005888515.1 Alphaproteobacteria bacterium
CGGCAGATTTTGCCCGATGGCGGACACCGCACCCGCAACCCGTCGGTGCAGCTCGAGGTGTTGCGCGATCTGATCGACATCCGCGCCGCGCTGCGCGCCGCGCGGATCGAGGCGCCAGCGGTTCAGAATGCGATCGAGCGCATGGCGCCGATATTGCGGTTGTTCCGGCATGGCGACCGCCGGCTCGCGCTGTTCAACAATTCGATCGAGGAGGATGGCGTTCTTGTCGATCTCGTTCTGACGCGCTCCGAAGCCAAGGAACGCGCCCCGGCGCAAGCGCCCGATTCCGGCTTTCAGCGGCTGCAAGCCGGCCAGAGCCTCGTCATCGTCGATACCGGCAAACCGCCGGCGCGCGATTTCGATCGGGAGGCGCATGCCGGCATGCTGTCATTCGAGCTGAGCCAGGGACGCGATAGGATCATCGTCAATTGCGGCGGCTATCGCGGCCCAAAGCCGGCCTGGCACAAGATCGCGCGTGCCAGCGCCGCCCATTCGGTGCTGGTCGTCGGCGACACCAACGCGGTCGAGATCCAGGCCGACGGCTCGCTTGGCCATGCCCCGGACACGGTGCATTGCGAGCGTGCCGAGGAGCACGGACATCAATGGATCGCCGCGACGCATGACGGCTACCAACCGCGCTTCGGGCTGAGCTATTCGCGCGAGCTTTACCTGGCGCCCGATGGCGATGATCTGCGCGGCGAGGACAGGCTGACCGGCCGGGCCGGCGAGCCTTTCGCGGTGCGCTTTCATCTGCACCCCGCGGTCGAGGCGTCGCTTGCCGCGGATAACAGCGCCGCGGTTCTGCGCCTGCCGGGCGGCGCGGTGTGGCAGCTGCGCGTCGCCGGCGCCGAGATGAGCCTCGGCGAGAGCGTCTATCTCGGTTCGGGCGAGGCGAAGAAAACCCAGCAAGTTGTACTGAGCGGCACGACAGGGCCGGATGGTGCCGTGGTGCGCTGGGCCCTCCGGCGCGACCCCAAAGCGCCGCAAGGAGCGTGATGCCCGCCGCTGCAGCGGCGGGCGTGATCGCCGCGGCGGGGTTCGCCGTCTGGCTCGGCACCGGCGCGCTGATCCCGCTGCTGCGGCGCCGCGCCATGTTCGACCGTCCGAACGAGCGCTCGCTGCACGTGATCCCGATACCGCGCGGCGCGGGGATCGCGGTGGTCGGCGCGATCCTGCTGGCGTGCCTGGCATTGAGCCAGCTCGTGCCGACCCCGACGATATCCCGGCCGATCCTGGTCGGCGCGGCGTTGCTCGCGGCGGTGTCGTGGATCGACGATGTGCGCAGCCTGCCGGCGGCGGTGCGGCTGGCGGTCCAACTCGTCGCGATCGGCCTTGCGTTGCGGGCGGGGCTGCCCGCCGGTCTGGTGCTTCAAGGCTGGCTGCCGCCGGCGCTCGACGGTATTGCCACCGCTCTGTTCTGGCTGTGGTTCATTAATCTGTTCAATTTCATGGACGGCATCGACGGGCTTGCCGGCAGCGAGGCGGCAGCGATCGGCCTCGGGCTGATGTTGTTCGCCGGCATCGGGATCGGCTCGGACCCGGAGCTGCTGCTGCTCGGTGCGACGGTCGCAGCGGCAGCCATCGGCTTTTTGATGTGGAATTGGGCGCCGGCGCGCATCTTTCTCGGCGATGTCGGTAGCGTGCCGCTAGGATACCTGCTCGGCTTTCTGCTGCTCGATCAGGCGGCGCATGGCCATTGGGAGATCGCGCTGATTCTGCCGCTCTATTTCCTCGCCGATGCGACGATCACGCTGTTGCGCCGGCTGGTGCGCGGCGAGCG
>VAZR01000323.1:1795-2532 GCA_005888515.1 Alphaproteobacteria bacterium
ATAGGCGAAAACGGCTGGCCGATTCTTGGGCTGGTCGGTGCCGGCGCCGCCGTCCTGCTGCTGCTCGGTTGGATGAGCACAGCCCCGGCACGGCGCTGATCAGCCGCCCTTGCCGCCACCTCTAGCCGGTTCTATACCGGCGCCCTCTCGGGTGATCAGGAGTGGCTACTTTGCCGACCTCGCCGCGTCCGATCCGCCGCGCGCTGATCTCGGTCAGCGACAAGAGCGGCATCGTGCCATTCGCCCGCGCGCTGGCGGCGCAGGGTGTCGCGCTGATCTCGACCGGCAATTCGGCGCGCACCCTCGCCGAGGCCGGACTGCCGGCGACCGAGGTCGCGGCGGTGACCGGCTCGCCGGAAATGCTTGACGGACGGGTCAAGACCCTGCACCCGGCGATCCACGGCGGTCTGCTGGCGCGGCGCGACCGGCCCGACCACCTCGCGACGCTGGCCGAGCACGGCATTGGCGAGATCGACCTTTTGGTGTCGAACCTTTACCCATTCGCCGCGACGGTCGCCGCGGGCGCCGGGCGCGAAGACTGCCTCGAGAACATCGATATCGGCGGCCCGGCGTTGATCCGCGCCGCCGCGAAGAACCACGAATTTGTCACGGTCATCACGGACCCGGCCGACTACGACGCGGTGCTCGGGGAAATGGCCGCGAACAACGGCGCGACGAGCCTCGCGCTGCGCCGCCGGCTGGCGCGCAAGGCTTACGCGCTGACCGCGGCCTATGAT
>VAZR01000324.1 GCA_005888515.1 Alphaproteobacteria bacterium
CGCCCTGGGTGTCATGGGTGCCGCGAATGATGTGATAGCGCACGCCGGGCAGATCCTTGACGCGGCCGCCGCGGATCAGCACCACCGAGTGCTCCTGCAGATTGTGGCCCTCGCCCGGGATGTAGCTGGTCACCTCGAACCCGTTGGTGAGGCGGACGCGCGCGACCTTGCGCAAGGCCGAGTTCGGCTTTTTCGGCGTCGTCGTATAGACGCGCGTGCAGACCCCGCGTTTCTGCGGACACTGCTCCATCGCCGGGACCTTGTTGCGCGCCGCAATCGGCTTGCGCGGCTTGTTGATCAGCTGGTTGATCGTCGGCATCCACCACACCTCAATGAGAACGACAACCGCCCGACGCTAACGTACGTCGAGCGGCAGTGTTTCTCGGCCCACTGAATTCACGTCCTCTCGCAAGGACGCCGTGCCACTTTAGTCGAACCCGGGCTGCGTTTAGGTGGCCTCCTACCGCCAGCCCCCGCGGAGGCGCGGAATATAAGGAGCGCGCCCTAGACGGTCAAGCGGAATACCGCGCAATGCCAAGCGGTTTCGGCATGCCGGCTGCTCATCAACCGAAGGCCTGCAGCACCTTGCCGCCGGCCTCGACCGGCTTGGCCGCGATCAGCACGAAAGCGATGACGCAGGGCTCGGTCCCACGATTGACCCAATTGTGCACGGTGCCGCGCTGGACGATAACGTCGCCTGCCTTCAGATGCGTTACATCGCCGGTCTCGAGCTCCATATCGATCTCGCCCTTCATGATCACGGCGTAATCGAGCGAGTCGGTGCGGTGGACCCGCGGCGTGTTGCCGGGCTGCAATTCGAGGATGCGGAAGACCGTGCCGTTCTCGTGGGTCGTGCCGGTTTCGCGCAGGCCCTCGTCGGCTGTGCCGGTGTTGTCGACCGGGAAACCCTCGCTGGTCCAGATGACGCAGGCTTGGGCGCCCGGCCGCGCCGAGCGCAAATTCTACGAGACCTCGTCAATCGTGACGATCGCCTTGCCCGCGGCATCATGCCCGGTCACGACCCGCCTTACGTTCAACGCCATGGCCTCCCTCCTCCGCTGATCGGCTCGTTTCAAGCGATCTTCGCGCAGGACCGGCGAGGCCGGCAAGCCGATCGACCGACGGGCCGGGTTGACGCCGCCGCGGCGACAAGCGTAAGTGGGATCATCCGATTGCGAGGTGGGATCGAGTTCCAATCGATCAATATTCTTGAAGACCCGGCCGGGCGGGCAGAATTGGCGCGCATCGGCGCCCGTTCGATCCCGGTTCTGTCGCGCGGCGACGAATTCGTGTTCGCGCAGAACATCGCGCAGGTCGTTGCCTTCCTGAAGCTCGACGAGAAGACCGGGCCGGTTCTGTCGCCGGCGCAGCTGGTCGAGCGGCTGGACCGGTTTATAGGCGCGGCGTTGCAGATCATCCCGTTGATGCCGGATGACCGGCTCGACATCGAGGTGCCGAACCGGCCTCGCCGCTATCGGGTTCTGGCGCATCACATGTTCCGCATCCCGGAGGCGCTTCTCGAAACCGCCAACGGAGCATTTTTCAGCCAGGGGCTCGCGACCGAGACGGCGAGGCCGGAGGAGATGGCGTCGACAGCCGCGCTGGCGGGCTATGGACGCGGCGTGCGCGAGCGGGTCGGAGAATGGTGGGAAGCGAAACCCGACAAATCCTGCCAGGAGACCGTCCAGACCTATTATGGGCCGCAGAAACTGCACGAGGTGCTGGAGCGCGCGACCTGGCATATCGGCCAGCATTGTCGGCAATGGATGATGCTGCTCGAAATGGGCGGTATCGGTTTCGAGCGGCCGCTCTCCGATCCGGATTTCCTCGATCTGCCGATGCCGAAACAGGTCTGGGACGGCTGAGCGCCCCGTTGTCATTGCGAGCGAAGCGAAGCAATCTCCCGCCGGGTTGGCTAATCCGACGGGGATTGCTTCGTCGCTGCGCTCCTCGCAATGACAGAAATAAGTTTGACTAATACTGCAGCCGTAAACGGCTATGTCTCGCCCTATCCGGTGGACCCGATGCCGGATTGGGTCGCCGCGCTGCGCGACAGCACGGTGCCGGTCTGGCTGTTCGCCTATGGCTCGTTGATGTGGAACCCGGAAATGCCGTTCGCCGAGCGGCGCCCGGCCTTGCTGCGCGGCTATCACCGCAGCTTCTGCCTGTATTCGCGCGATTATCGCGGCACCCCGGAGCGGCCCGGGCTGGTTCTCGGCCTCGATCGCGGCGGCGCCTGCCGCGGCATTGTCTATCGCCTGCCGCCCGAGGCTCTCGGCGCGGCAATCGACCAGGTGTGGGCGCGCGAGATGGCCGGCGAGGTCTATCGGATGCGCCCGGTCAGTGTGACAACCCCGCAGGGCCGCCTCGCCGCCTACGCCTTCGTCGTGCGCCGCGACAGGCCGGATTATGCCGGCCGGCTGGCGCTCGACGAGGCGGCGCGGATCATTTCGGTAGCGGTCGGCGGCCGCGGCAGCGGGCGCGACTACCTCACCAATACGGTCCGCCACCTCGAAGAACTCGGCATCGCCGACGGCCCGCTGCACCGCCTGCACGACCAGGTACAAGCGCTGGCGAAACAGATCTGACCGGCGGGCTAGCGCGGTTTCTTCCCGCCGCTATCCTGGGGCCGCCAGGCAGCAAGACGGCGGAGGGACGGCGATGGCGGCGAGCAAAAATTTCCCGGTCTTCGATTGCGACAGCCACGTCGTCGAGCCCCCGGCGGTGTGGGACGAGTACGTGCCGGCCCGGCAGCGCGCCTGGGTCAAGAGCCAATTCTGTTTTCATACCGACAGCGATTTGTTGATGATCAACGGTCATGTCGTGCCGGCGGCGCGCGAGCGCTCCAACGCCGCCGAGGTCGGCTGGGCGCGCTGGAGCAAGGAAGAGATCGGCCGCTACAGGCCGGGGACCGAGGAATGGCAGGCGCGGTTCGGCCGCCTGCTCGGCTGCCGCGACCCGCACGCCCGGCTCACCGATATGGATGCGCTCGGCATCGACCAGGTCATGCTGTTCCCGACCTGGTTCGTGCGGCTGGCATTGCTGCGCGACCTGCAGGCTGCGGTGATCCTGGCGCGTGCCTACAATGATTGGGTCCACGATTACTGCGCGCCGGACCGGCGGCGGCTGTATCCCTGCGCCGTGCTGCCGTTGCAGAGCGTCGAGGGCGCGATCGAGGAACTGCGCCGGGTCGCCAAGCTCGGCTTCAAGGCGGCGGCGGTGCGGCCCTGTTTCTGGAACGGACGCTACCCGACCCTGCCCGAATTCGACCCGCTGTGGCGCGAATTCGAGGAGCTCGGGGTCGTGCTGGCGATGCACACCTTTCCGTCGCGCGAGGCGCTGACCCCGGAATGGGGCCGGCGCATGGCCGAAGCGAGCGGCTCGGGTCAGGGGCTTCTCTTTACCGACGAGGCGGTGGTGTATTCGCCCGGCCAGTTCGTCTCCAACATCACCTTCGCGATGGACCCGACGATCGATTCATCGGAAGCGCTTGGGTTCATGATGGAAGCGATGGTCTGGGTCACCACCGTGCTGATGACCGGCTGGCTCGACAAATTTCCGAAGCTGAAGGCGGCGGTATTGGAGTCGAACGCCTCCTGGCTGCCGCTCGTGCTCGGCAAGTCGAAGAACTTCCTCGACCTGTTTGCCTTTCAGCGCGGCAACCGGCCGATCAAGGACCCC
>VAZR01000354.1 GCA_005888515.1 Alphaproteobacteria bacterium
CGGCCGCAAGATTTCGGTCGCGCTCGAGGAGATGGGGCTCCCCTACACCGTGAAGCCGGTCAATATCGGCAAGGGCGAGCAGTTCAAGCCCGAATTCCTCAAGATCAGCCCGAACAACCGAATCCCGGCGATCATCGACAGCGAGGGGCCGGGCGGCCAGCCGATCAGCATCTTCGAGTCGGGCGCCATCCTGATCTATCTCGGCGAGAAGACCGGCAAGTTCTGGCCGAAGGGCGACATGCGCCGGCAGGTCCCGGTGCTCGAATGGCTGATGTGGCAAATGGGCGGCTTCGGGCCGATCCCCGGCCAGGTGCACCATTTCCTGCAGGTCGAGAAGGAAGAGGATCGGCGCTACGGCCTCGAGCGCTACATGAAGGAGACGCACCGGCTCTACGGCGTCTTCAACAAGCGGCTTGGCGAGGCGCAGTACGCCGCCGGGAACGACGTCTCGATCGCCGATTTCGCGATCCTCGGCTGGGCGTGGCGGCACGAGCGCCATCAGGTCGATCTCGCCGACTACCCCAACGTCAAGCGCTGGTACGAGGCAATGATGGCGCGCCCCGGCACCAAGCGCGGCTTCGAGGTGGCGTTGAGCTGACCCCGTTTGCCCCTCACCCCGGCCCTCTCCCCGTAAACGGGGAGAGGGAGGGCTGCGGCGGGGTCGGGGTATGATGGCTGCGAATTTCGCGCGGCATCTCAGTTGGGTTCCCTCTCCCCGCATGCGGGGAGAGGGACAGGGTGAGGGGCACTGTTCCGCAGGTTCCATGCAACTCGCATAGGGAGATTATCCATTCCCCTCCTCCGCAGTTTTCTGTTCGCGCCGGGCAATCATCCGCGCCGCGTCGAGAAGGCGCTAACCCTCGATGCCGACTCGGTCATTCTCGATCTCGAAGACGCCGTCGCGACAGCCGAGAAGCCGGCGACCCGCAAGGCGATTGCGGCGGCGCTCGCAAAGCCCCGCACCGGCCTGTTGTATGTCCGCGTCAACGCGGCGGACACCGAATTCTGCTGCGGCGACCTGATGGCCGTCGTGCGGCCGGGTCTCGACGGCATCATCCTGCCGAAGGTCGAAACCCCGGCGATGCTGACGACGATCGATTGGGTATTGCTGCAGCTCGAACGCCAGTTCGATCTGCAAGAAGGCGCGGTCGACTTGATCCCGATCATCGAGACGGCGCGCGGTCTGACCTATCTCGACGCGATCCTCGCTTCCGGCACCCGCGTCAAGCGGGTCGCGTTCGGCGCCGGCGATTTCACTTTGGACGTCAACATGCAGTGGCAGCGCGAGGAGGCCGAGCTGTCCTACGCCCGCGCCAGGATCGTCACCGCCTCGCGCGCCGCCGGGCTCGAGGCGCCGCTCGATACGGTGTGGGTCGATCTGCAGGATGCGGGCGGGCTCGAAGCCTCGGCGCGCGCCGCGCTCGCCTATGGCTTCCAGGGGAAGATGTGCATCCACCCGAACCAGGTCGTGACGGTCAACCGCGTCTTCATGTCGAGCGGCGAAGAGATCGCCTTCGCCGAGCGCGTCGTCGCGGCGTTCGCGAAAGCCGAGGCGGAAGGCGTCGCCTCGATCCAGCTCGACGGCAAGTTCATCGATTACCCGATCGTCTATCGGGCACAGCGCCTCTTGGAAAAAATCGCCGTGATCCGCGCCCGGGAGCGCCGCATATGACCCCGGGCCTGACGAGAGAACCCGCCGGGCCGCTCAGCGGGGTCACGATCCTCGATCTGTGCAGCTATCTCGCGGGCCCCTACGGCTGCACGTTGCTGGCCGATCTCGGCGCCGATGTCATCAAGATCGAAGCGCCTCAGGGCGACATGCTGCGGCAATTCCCGTCGAGCCTGCCGGGCGAGGCCCGCTTCTTTCTCGGCACCAACCGCGGCAAGCGCGCCTTGGCGCTCGATCTGAAGCAGCCCGAGGGGCTCGCAATCCTGCATCGGATGGTCGAAACCGCCGATGTGCTGGTCGAGAATTTCCGCCCCTCGGTGCCGGCCCGGCTCGGCATCGACTATCCGCGCCTCAGAAGGATCAACCCGCGCCTGGTCTATGCCGGGCTGACCGGCTATGGCGATGCGGGCCCGCTGAGCGAGAAGGGCGGCTTCGACCAGGTATTGCAATGCCTCAGCGGCATGGCGGTGTTCCAAGGCGGCGGGCCGGCCAAGCCGCAGCTGGTGCTCGGCTCGGTGCTCGATTATTTCACCTCGGCCCTGCTCGCCTACGGCGTCGCCGCCGCGCTGTTCCATCGCGAGCGCAGCGGCCAGGGCCAGTATCTCAGCCTGTCGCTGCTGCGTAGCGCCTTGACGATCCAGGCCGGCCGTTTCGTCTGGGCCGACAATGAGGGGCGTGAGGCGGCCCGCGATTCCGGCACCGGCGGGCTGACCGGGATCCATCCGACCAGGCATGGTGCGCTCTACATCTCGGTGCACTCGAACCATTTCTGGGCCGCGCTGTGCGAGCTGATCGGCCGGCCGGAGCTGGCGCAGGACCCGCGCTGTGTGTCGATGCGCAGCCGCGCCCGGCACGCCGCCGAGCTGGTGCCGGAATTGCGCGCCGCTCTCGCCGAGCGCTCTGCCCTGGAATGGGAGGAGATCTTCGGCGAGCGGGTACCCTGCGCGGCGGTGCGGCCGATCGAGGACATGTTCGATCATCCGCAGGTACTGGCCGAGGAGCTGGTGACAACGCTCGAT
>VAZR01000355.1 GCA_005888515.1 Alphaproteobacteria bacterium
GAGGCCGAAATCGCCAATGGATGGTTCCGCACGATCACCGCGGAAGTGTTCGGCTGAGTTGATCCGGGCCGTTCTGATCGCCGCGCTACTGCTGTCGTTGCCGGCGAGCGCCGCCGATCCCGCGCTTGTCGGTTATGAGGTCGTCGGCGATGCGATACCGGCGCCGCTGACCGATCACGCCGGTGATCCCGTGCGCGGCCGCGCGATTGTCGCCGACCGTCGGCTCGGGCTATGCCTGCTGTGTCATTCGGGGCCGTTCCCGGAGGCGTCGCAGCAAGGAAATCTAGCACCGAGCCTAGCCGGCGCCGGATCGCGGAGCTCGCCCGGGCAATTACGGCTTCGGCTGGTCGATGCCAGCCGGATTAACCCGCAGACGATCATGCCGCCGTATTACCGCGTTGAGGGGCTTAACCGGGTCGCCGCGCCCTATCTGGGCAAGCCGATCCTGACGGCGCAGCAGATCGAGGACATCGTTGCCTTTCTCATGATGCTGAAGGAGGAGTAAGAAGGCGGCCATGTCTGCCGATCCCGCCCCCCTCCGTGCCGGCCGGCGCAGTTTCCTGATCCAGTCCGGCCAATTGGCCGCTGGCGCCGCGCTCGTGTGTCTTTTGCCGGCATCGCCGGGCCGCGCCTCGCCACAGGCAAGCCAGGAGCTGATCCGCAGCATCGTCGGCGACGCGAGCCTGCAACCCGGCCGGGTAAATCTCGACGTGCCGCCGCTGGTCGAGAACGGCAACACCGTACCGTTGACGGTCTCGGTCGATAGTCCGATGACCGAAGCGGACCACGTCAAGGCGATCCACATCGTCAACGAGAAAAACCCGCAACCGCATGTCATCTCGGTGACGCTCGGCCGGCAGGCCGGCAAGGCGCAATTGGCGACCCGGATCAAGCTCGCCGATTCACAGCGAATAACAGCGATCGCCGAGTTCAACGATGGCTCGTTCTGGAGCGGCAGCGCCGATGTGGTGGTGACGCTCGCCGCTTGCGTCGAGGATCTGAAGTGACCGCGCGCGTGCTGATCCATGTTGCGGCCAAGGCGCAGCGCGGCGAAGTGATCGAGATCAAGACGCTAATCGCGCATCCGATGGAAAGCGGTTTTCGCGTCGGCACCAACGGCAACCCGATCCCGCGCGACATCATCACCCTGTTCACCTGTCGGTATAACGGCGACGAAATCTTCCGCGCCGAGTTCTCCTCCGCGATTGCGGCCAACCCTTTCCTGTCGTTTTTCACCACGGCGCGCGACAGCGGCACGCTCGAATTCCACTGGAGCGGCGACAACGGTTTTGCCGCGACAGAGTCCACAGACATCACCATCGAATGAGGCCGGTAGCCTGGCTCGGAGTCGGTGCCGTGGTAGCTTCGGCCGCGGCTGGGGCGGCCGACATCCCGGCCGCCGACCGCGGCTCCGGCTACGATCTCATGGGGCCGGAACTGCGGGCGATGCAGGACGACGAGGCGGCCAATCCCGGCATGCTGTCAGTGCTCGACGGCGCCGCACTATGGCAGCAGGCCGAAGGCGCCGCGCACAAATCCTGCGCCGATTGCCATGGCGACGCCGCGAAAGGCATGAAGGCGGTGGCTGCGCGATATCCCGCTTTCGACGCCACCCTCGGCCGGCCCCTCGACCTCGATCAGCGCATCAACCATTGCCGCGCCAAACAGCAGCAAGCAACACCGCTGCCGTTCGACAGCCACGA
>VAZR01000356.1 GCA_005888515.1 Alphaproteobacteria bacterium
CATGTAATCGCGCATGATGCGGTAGCGGCCCTTCGGCATCCACGGCACCTCGTCGCGCCGCGAGGTCGGATCGAAGCCGAGCCCGATCATGCCGAGCCCCAACTCGTCGCAAATTTCGCGCACCTGCCGCAGGTGCTCGTGCACCTCGCCGCAGGTCTGGTGCAATGTTTCGAGCGGCGCGCCGCTCAATTCGAACTGACCGCCCGGCTCGAGCGTGATCGAACATTGGCTGTCATTCGACAGCGCGATGATGTTGCCCTTTTCGATGACCGGTTTCCAGCCGAAGCGCGTCATGCCTTCGAGCAGCGCACGGATGCCGTCCGGCCCGTCATAGGGAACGCGCTTCAGGTCGCTGTGGCGAAACACGAATTTTTCGTGTTCGGTGCCGACCCGCCACGCTGAGGGCGGCTTGTTGCCGCTCGCGTGATATTCAACGAGCTGACGTTTGTCGGTGATCGGCGGTCCTTGCAGGCTCGACGGGCCAGACATGCGGCGTTCGAACTCCCGACCGGTATGAACAACAACCCGCATCAGCGCGGCCGAGCACGGCGCCAACCCCCGGCTATCGCCTGAAAAACCGCCAAGGCGGCAAGAGCGGCGGTCTCGGCGCGCAACACTCTCGGGCCGAGCCCGACCCGAGTAACAATGGGGAGTTTGCCGAGAGCGTCAAGCTCCGTTTCGGTAAAGCCGCCCTCGGGACCGATCAGCAGCGCGGCCGATGCCGTCCCGGCCAGACCTTCCAATGCTGCGCCGATCGGCGTTCCGCCGCCGGTTTCATCGCACACGATCAGCCGCCGCTCTGCCGGCCAGACAGCGAGCAGCTTCTCGAGCGGCTCGGGAGCGCGAACCTCCGGCACCGACAAGCGGTCGCTCTGCTCGGCCGCGGCGATCGCCAAGGCGCGCAGCCGCTCGCGATTAAGCCGCTCGGGCTGGGTGCGCGCGGTCCATACCGGCACCAGCGCCGCCGCGCCGAGCTCGGTCGCCTTCTCGACCAGCCAATCGAGCCGGGCGCGCTTGATCGGCGCGAACATCAGCCAGAGATCCGGCTCGCCGTCGGTTGTCCTCAACCGCTTCTCGGGGACCAGGGCCCCGCCCCGGCGTCCCTGCTCGGTCAGACGGCACAGCCACTCACCATCGCGTGCGTTGAACGCCGCGACCATTGCACCCGAGGCGAGCCGCAGCACGTTGCGCAGCCGATGTGCTTGCGACGCATTGAGCGCGACGGCCGTGCCCGGCGTCAATGGCTCCGTCATATAAAGACGCGTGGCGGCGCGTTCCGACAAACCAGGTCTCCTCGCAGCCCGCTTGAGCCGGACCGGTGCGAGGCACAAGATTACGCCATGCCGTCCACACCAGAGAAATGCTGCATCGGCCCTGTGCGTACTTCGAAACGCGCCCTCCTCATCCGGAAGAGCCGCCGCAGGCGGCGTCTTGAAGGGCGGGCGCTCCTCAGCATGAGGTGAGCTGTCGGTGGCAGTAAGAAAGAACCTCATCCTGAGGAGCCCGCGCAGCGGGCGTCTCGAAGGACGCGCGGCGCTGATCCCAGCCGGTTCGACCGCGAACGCCGAGCATGAACCCGCGGCTGCAGATCCAACCGACATTCATCACGGCGACTGGGTGGACCGCTGGCTGCCGGCTTGGGCCGAGCCCTATGCGCGGCTGGCGCGGTGGGACCGGCCGATCGGCACCTGGCTATTGCTGTTTCCCGGTTGGTGGGGGATCGCGCTGGCCGGGCCGGTATGGCCCGATCCGCTGCTGTTGCTGCTGTTCGCGATCGGCGCCGTTGCGATGCGCGGCGCCGGCTGCACCCTCAACGACATCGCCGATCGCGAATACGACGGCAAGGTCGCGCGCACCCGGCTGCGTCCGTTGCCGAGCGGCCGGGTGACGGTGCTGCGGGCCCTCGTCTTCATGGCCGCCCAGCTGGCGGTCGGGGCGGCGATCTTGTTCAGCCTGAACCCCGCGTGCTGGTGGCTCGGCATCGGGGTCTTGGCGCTGATCGGCACCTACCCGTTCATGAAGCGCATCACCTATTGGCCACAGCTCTTTCTCGGCCTGAACTTCAATTGGGGCGCCTTGCTTGGCTGGACGGCGGTGACCGGCGCCATCGCTTGGCCAGCGATGCTGCTTTATCTCGGCGGCATCTGCTGGACCTTGGGCTACGACACGATCTACGCCCACCAGGACAAGGAAGACGACGCGCGTATCGGCATCAAATCCTCGGCCCTCGCGCTGGGTGAGCAGACCCGGCCTTGGCTCTTCGTGTTTTACGGTGCGGCGGTGAGCCTGTGGGCGATGGCCGGGGTTGCCG
>VAZR01000357.1 GCA_005888515.1 Alphaproteobacteria bacterium
CTCGTCTTCGGCGGCAGCATCGATCGCAGCACCGTCACATTCTCCACAGACAGTACTCTGGCCTTGGTCAATCCCGATCTGACGGTCACGGTCAATCCAGCCATCCCGGGGAATGGCGCCATCATTCATACATTGGGGGATATCGGGTACGGCCCGCGCAGCATCGAGACGCACAACAGCTATTACGGGATCTACGCACTCGATACCTTCGACGTGACCGATCGCCTTTCAGCGACCGCCGGAGCCCGCCTCAACCTTCTCGAACTGACGGTTCGCGACCGCCTCGGCAATAGCCCCGACCTCAACAGCAATCAGACCTACACCCGTCTCAATCCGGTTGCCGGCCTGACCTACAAGCTCGCCGCCGCTGGCCCGACCGCCTATATCGGCTATTCGGAGGCCAACCGCGCGCCGACACCGCTGGAGCTGGCCTGCTCAAACCGGGTCAAACCCTGTCTGCTGGAAAGCTTCCTGGTGGCCGACCCGCCGTTGAAGCAGGTGGTCGCGCGGACTTACGAGGCGGGGCTGCGGGACAACCCGCCCTTTCTCGGCGGCAAGCTCGAAGGCAAGGCCGGGCTGTTCCGCACCGACAGCACCGACGACATCATCAATCTCGCCAGCCTGCTCGCCGGGCGCGGCTTTTTCCAGAACGTCCCCGGCACGCGGCGCCAGGGAGTCGAAGCAAGCCTGCGGTATGAGTCCGCGGAATGGTCGGCTTACGCCGCCTACAGCCTCATCGACGCGACATACCAGTTTACCGGCGATCTCTCGTCGCCGAACAACCCGCTGGCGGACGAGAACGGGAACGTCCATGTCGTTCCGGGAAAGCGCATTCCCGGCATCCCGATGCATCAGGCGAAATTCGGCATCGACTTCATGCCGAGGCCGGAATGGACCGTCGGCGCTGACGCAGTCGCAGTCGGGAGCCGGTATTTCCTCGGCGACGACGCCAACCAGAACACCAAGCTCCCCGGCTACCTGCTCGTCAACCTGCACGCCTCCTATCACCCGATCAAGGAGGTCGAGCTGTTCTTGCGGATCAACAATGCGCTCGACAAGCGCTACGCGTTGTTCGGCACCTATTTTGATCCGACCCCCGCCGCCAATGTCGGGCTGCCGGTCGTGCTAACCGACCATCGCAGCGAAGTGTTGGGCCAGCCGCTGTCGGTCTACGCCGGCCTTCGCGTGACGTTCTGACCGGTCCAGGGGCGAAGCGCGCCTATTCCTGCGAATAACGCCAGACCTTCGCCGGCTGCTGCGCGGTCTCGTCGATCGTCCATTGCGGCAGGGCGAGGCCGTCGGACACGTCGCTGAACACCATGCGGACACGGGTGCCGATGCCGACCTGCTTAACGATGTCGGGCGGCGCGAGCTGCCCGTCCGGCGTGCATAGATTGCCGATCACGCGCAGCGCCTCGTCGGGGGTCGGCTCGCCCTTCTGCGTATCGAGATCGACCAGCAGGATCAGATACGGCGTGTGCTGGCGGAAAGCGGGCTGAATCGCGTGATGCACCTCGCTATAGGAATGCACGGCGCCCTTTCCCTCGACCTTTTTCCAGGTCGATTCACGCGACATGCACCACGGGCAGGCGGTGGTCGGCGGATATCGCAACCGGCCGCAGCCGGCGCAGGCCTGCAGGTGGAAGTCGTGCGCGGCGCAGTGCTTGAAATACTCGATGTTCTCGACGTCGAGATCGTCGACGCGCAGCCCCATGCCGAGATATTGACCTTCGAGCGCCATTTGCCGTTCTCCCCTTTCCGCTCAACCGCGCCGCATGACCATCGACGACGCCGTCGCCGGATTGGCCCAGCCGAGATTGGCGCTGACTTCGACATCCTTGACCTGGCGGCAGCCGCCCTCGCGGTAGTCGTAGGTGTGCTGGCGCTTGCCGTCCGGCCCGACCGGGCAGGAATCATCGACATCGCGGCGCAGCTGCCGAGTGTTCTCGATGACCATGTTCATGCCGTGCGTGTAGCCCTCGCAGAGATGGCCGCCCGAGGTGTTGTTCGGCCGCCGCCCGCCGAGCGTGATGGTGCCATCGCTGACGTAATGGCCACCCTCGCCCTTCTTGCAAAAGCCGTAATCCTCGAGCTGCAGCATCGTCGTGAAGGTAAAGGCGTCGTAGGAGCCGGTAATATCGACATCGTCCGGGCCCACCCCGGCGTTCGGCC
>VAZR01000358.1 GCA_005888515.1 Alphaproteobacteria bacterium
CTGAACGGTCCTTGGGGCGAGCCGATCCCCGAGAAGTTCATGCATCACGCGGTACGCTGACGCGTCTTCAGCGCGACTCCCTCTCCCCGCTTGCGGGGAGAGGGTTGGGGTGAGGGCCGGCCGCAAGTCTCGCTAGGGAGCCACTATCATGAACACCTTTGTGCGTTGCGGCAGTCTGTTCACCGGGCGTGAGGACGAGGCACAGACGGCGGGCATGCTGGTCTTCGACCGCGACGGCCGCCTCACTTACGTTGGCGCCGAAGCAGGGGCGCCGCGGCGCACGAAGAATGACCGGCTGATCGATCATTCCGTGCATTTCGTGATGCCGGGCCTGATCGATGTGCACACCCATCTCGCCTACGGCAACGCCAAGAGCGAAGAGGACATCGACCTCTACAGCCCGCTCGAATTCCGCGCTCTTCGCGGTATGTTTTTCGCGCAGAAGGTGGCCGCCGCCGGCTATACGGCGATCTGCTCGCCGGGCGATGCCGGCCAGATCTCGCTGTCGATCCGCGACGCGATCCGCGCCGGTCTGTTCGACGGGCCGCGCGTCATGGCGGCCGGGCCTTACCTGACCACTCACCAAGGCCTGACCGACTGGTACCCGACCTGGATCGGCGCGCCGGAGACCTCGATCGGCAAGCTCGTCACCAACATCGACGAGGCGGTCGAGGAAGTGCGCCGTCAGGTCAAGAACGGCGTCGATTGCATCAAGCTCGCGCTCGACGGCATCCAGCGCCGCCCGGATGGCGAGCTGATCGCCGCCTTCACCCAGGAAGAGACCGACATCATCACGCGCGAAAGCCATCGCCTCGGTCGCAAGGTGATCTCGCATTCGGTCGGCCGCGAGGCGACGCTTTACGCCGCGCGCGCCGGGGTCGACCTTATCTTCCACGGCTTCGATCTCGACGAGGAATGCATCGCGGCGATGCTGCAGAGCGGCAGCTTTCTGTGCCCGACGCTGACGCATCCCAGAAACCTGATCGATTTCACCCAGCCGCACGAGCCAGCGGCGCAAAAGGGCCGCGTCGAGGTCACCGAACGCCGCTATCGGCTCGGCGTCGCCAATCTGAAGAAGGCCAAAGCGGCCGGTGTGCCGTTTCTGCCGGGGACCGATACCGGTTTCGCAATTACGCCCTACGGCGAGTGGCATGCCCGCGAGCTCGAACTGTTCGTCGAAGATCTAGGCTTCACGCCGGCCGCCGCGCTGCGGGCGACGACCGAAGCCGCCGGGCGGTTCATGACCAGCGCCGGCGAGATCGGTGTCCTCGAACCCGGTCACGCTGCCGATTTCATTGCGCTGGACGGCTCGCCGCTCGCCGATATCGGCATCCTGCAGGACCGCAGCCGGCTGCGCGCCGTCTACATCGCCGGCAAGGAGTTCCGCGTCGCCGACCGGCCCTACGATCCGCGCCGCGTGACCGATTTCGCGCTGACCAACTGGACCGATCTCTACACCCAGGCGCGCGTCGCCGAATTGGGTGCCCGCCCGCGCCGTCTCGCTGCCGAATAGTTTTTCACAGTGAGACAGTGAGGCAATGAGAGAAAGTTTATCTGACGTGCAACTGTTCTGCTCGCAACTGCTGCAATGAACTCGGCACGCCGCGGGTCGATCACCCACTCTCACTGCCTCGTTGTGAATTTACATTGATGAAAATCGCCGACGTCAGGACCTATGGCTCGAAGCGGCGCAGAGCGAGCCATTTGCTTATTCGCAGGCCTGGTACGAGCGGCGCGGCGCCTGTCTCGTCGAGATCATCGGCGAGGACGGCAGCAGCGGCTGGGGCGAGGCATTCGGCCCGCCGCGCCTGACCGCGCCGATCGTCGAGTTCTACAAGCCGCTGCTGATCGGCGCCGACGCGCTGGCCACCGAAGCCATCTGGCAGATGCTCTACAACCGGCTGCGCGATCATGGTCAGAAGGGGCTCGCGATCGAGGCGCTGAGCGCGGTCGACATCGCGCTGTGGGATCTGAAGGGCCGCCATCTCGGCCTGCCGGTGCACCGGTTGCTGGGCGGCCCGTTGCGCTCGCGGGTGCAGGCTTACGCCACCGGCTTCTACCGCAAGCGCAGCGGCGACCCGCTGCAATATCTGATCGAGGAAGCGCGCGAGCGGGTCGCACAGGGATTTGGCGCAATCAAGCTCAAGCTCGGCTTCGATTTCGATGAGGACGTCCGGCTCTGCCACGAGGTGCGGCGCGCCGTGGGCGACGGCGTCATGATCATGGTCGACGCTAACCATGCGTACGACGCCACCGCCGCGATCCGTCTCGGGCGCCGGATCGAAGCCCTCGACATCGTCTGGTTCGAGGAGCCGGTGCCGCCCGAAGATCACGCCGGCTATCGCGAGGTGAAGCAGGCGCTATCGATCCCGTGCAAGAAGATCGCCGATATGGCGAATGCGTTCGGAGTGCGGGTCAACCCGCATGTCTGGGGCACCGGGGTGGCGCTCGCGGCATCGTTGCAGCTGATCGCCACATTGCCGCATAACCCGCCCGGCCTCTATCCGCTCGAGCCGTTGCTCGAGTTCGACCAGTCCGAGCACCCGATCCGTATGGCGGTGTTGCAGCAGCCGATCGTGCAGCGTGTCGGCTGGGTCGAAATCCCGGACGCGCCCGGCCTCGGCGTCGAGATCAACCGGACCGCGCTCGCCGAATTCGCTGTCTGACCTCCCACCATTGCCGCTCGTCGATCGGCTACCGACATAACGCCGCGCGCCTGCCACGTCGCGCGAGGCCTTGATGGAGGATTCGCCTGATATTTCCCGTGCGATGCGGATGACCGAGCCATCCGGACAGCCCTCGGCCGTCAGAGATCCGGACCTTATCCGTGAGGTTAGCGACTGGCTGATACGCGAAGGCCGCTTCGCCGGCGACAACGCCGACCTGTTCGCGCGCTTTTGCGAGCGCCTCTTGGCGCTCGGCGTGCCGCTTGACCGCGCCTACTTGCACCTGCGCGCGCTGCATCCGCAATATCGCGGCGTTTCACGGATCTGGAAACCCGGCGAGCCGCTCGCCGAGCGCTTTATCGACTACGCCATCGAGAAGACGGCGACCTACATCGAGAGCCCGGTGCGTGTGGTCGTCGAGGAGCGGCAGCACCTCGAATGGCGGCTCGATAATCGCAGCGCCTTGCCGTTCGCGCCACGGTGGGCCTCACCAACGCGCTGGCCTGGGCGACCCGGCGTCCCGGCGGCTTCACCCCGGCTGATCTTCACCTGTTCGCTGAAATTTTGCCGGTGTACGCGACACTGGTCGAACCCAAGGCGCTGTGGCGCTTCTCGGCCAACATGCTGACGACCTATGTCGGACGCGAGCCCGCCCGCTTCATTCTCGAAGGTCAGGTCCGGCGCGGCGATATCCGCACGATCACCGCGGCATTGATGCTGGTGGATCTGCGCGATTTCACATTGCTGTCCGACCGCGAGAGCCCGCGCTCCGTGATCCGCATGCTGAACGAGTATTTCGATTGCGTGTTTCCGCCGGTGCGCGCGCATGGCGGCGAGATTATGGAGATCATGGGTGACGGCGTACTCGCCATTTTCCATCAGGAGCAGGAGTGGGATGCCGCCAGGGTGTGCAATGCCGCGCTCGCCGCCGCTACCGAAAGCTTGGCGGAGATCGCCAATCGAAATGGCCGGCATCCCTCGGGCGCGCCCGTGCTGCAGGCCGGCATCGCGCTGCATTACGGCACCGTTTCGTACGGCAATATCGGTTCCGGCGACCGGCTCGATTTCACGGTGATCGGCCCCGATGTAAACCTTACCAGCCGCATCGAGCGGCTGTGCCGCGAGCTCGACCGCCATCTGATCCTCTCCGAGGCATTCGCCGAGGTGCTCGGCCGGCCGATGTGGGAATTGGGCGCCTTCGAATTGCGCGGCTTTTCCCGAATGCAGCGCCTCTTCGAATTGCCACCGCCAGATCAAGGCTAATGGATTTTTCAGGCGCCTCGCTGCAAACGCCCTACGATATCATCCGCAAAGCGCTCGCTGTAGCCGCACAGAAAAGCAGCTGCCAAGAACACCCACGGCGTTCCATTCTGCTGCCATCCCTTAATCTCGATGATGTCCATCTTGAGCAGGACGTAAAACAGGATGGCAAAACAGATCGCCACGATGGGCCGCACCGCGCCCGATAAGAGGACATCGCGATCGTTGGTCTCGTCTCGCAGATCTACGGATGCCACGCGGGAAAGAGCACTGGTGATGCTACCCAGCCCTGCAAACACCAACATGCTCGCTAGCAATTTGATCTCAAACGCGTCTTGAATGTAATTGATGACGAGCAAGATCAACACCCCGACCGCAACGGTGACGACGGTGCCGATCAAGAAGCCGGAAAGGTACTTCGACCGATTGCGCGTCTGGTTGTGCTTTTGAAAAGTCTGCTCCGCATCATTCGATAATATCGCGGCGGCGTGATATTGCTTTTGATGCGCTGAAATAATGACATTCAGCAATTGTCGATGAACCTCGTCCCACGGCGTGCTCGGTGGTGACAGGCATCGCCGCGCTTTATGATCCAGCATCGCGATCTTGGCAGTGAATTCCTCGATCTTCGCCTTTTCCTCCGATTTCTTGGAGCTTTGCCCGTCATCGAGTGAAAAGGTTATCAGATGCTGTCCCTGTTGTACCCCCAGCCAGGGATAGAAATACCAGTCGACGCCGCCGGCTTGAACATCCTGCGGGGCTAAGGTATCTGTGCTCACGATTTTGTCCTCATCGGAGCGCCGAGGTTTGAAGCGTACCCGGTTTTTATTTCAAAGGTTATTTACGATCCCTCCATGAAGGATAAATCTTGATTTTGCTCAATGTCAAATCAGCAGCTTTTACGCGCGATGTCGGAAGATCGCCGCTCGCGAAAGAATTTGCGCAATAGCGCTGCGGCGGCGCGTTCGGCGATGCCGCC
>VAZR01000359.1 GCA_005888515.1 Alphaproteobacteria bacterium
CCGGCGACGGCGGGACCTTCGATCGCGGCGATCACCGGCTTCGACAAGTTGAGCCGGGTCGGTCCCATCGGCCCGTCATCGCTCTCGACGCGGTGACCGCGGCGACCGGCGGCCACCTCCTTCAGATCGAAGCCGGCGCAGAAGGCGCCACCCCGGCCGGTCAGGATCGCCACGGCGAGTGCCGCATCGCTGTCAAACCGGCGAAACGCGGCAGCCAAGGCCTGCGCCGTCACACGATTGACGGCATTACGCGCCGCGGGGCGTTCGATCGTGACGATTGCGACCGGACCGTCCGCCTCGTACGAGACGGTCGAATCCCCCGACACCGGCCTCACTCCGTCTCGTAATAATCGGCGACGAAGCGGTCGAGCAGGCGGACGCCGAAGGCAGTGGCGCCTTTCGGCACGGTCGGCGCGTCCTTTTTCGACCAGGCGACCCCGGCGATGTCGAGATGCGCCCAGGGCACGTTGTTCACAAAACGCTGCACGAACTGGGCGCCGATGATGCTGCCGGCACCACGGTCGCCGGCGATGTTCTTGACGTCGGCGACGTCGCTGTTGATCGCACTATCGTAGCTGTCGCCGAGTGGCAGCCGCCAAACCGGCTCGCCGACTGCCTTGCCGGCCGCGATCAACCGATCGGCGAGCTCGTCATTGTTGGCGAAGAGCCCGGCGTTCTCATGGCCGAGCGCGATAATCACGGCGCCGGTCAAGGTCGCGAGATCGATCATCAATTTTGGTTTGAAGCGATCCTGGCAGTACCACAGCACATCGGCGAGGACGAGGCGGCCTTCGGCGTCGGTGTTCAACACCTCGATCGTCTGCCCCGACATCGAGCGGACGATATCGCCGGGGCGCTGGGCGTTGCCCGACGGCATGTTCTCGACCAGCCCGACGATGCCGACGGCGTTGACCCGCGCCTTGCGGGCGGCCAGCAGGCGCATCAGCCCGATCACGACGCCGGCGCCGGCCATGTCCCATTTCATGTCGCCCATACCGGCGGCGGGTTTGATCGAGATGCCGCCGGTATCGAAAGTGACGCCCTTGCCGATAAAACCGAGCGGCGGAGTATCGGCAGCGGCGCCGCGATACTGCATCACGACGACTCGCGGCGCGCAGGTGCTGCCCTGCGCGACCCCAAGCAGCGCGCCCATGCCGAGCTCGCGCATGCGGCCCTCGTCGAGGATCTCGACGGAGAGGCCGGGGAGGTCGGGGCCGGCAAGCGCGGCGGCGCGCTCGGCCATGCTCTCGGGGTAGAGCTCGTTGGCCGGCTCGGAGACGAGATCGCGGGTAAAGGCGACCGATTCGGCGGCAGCGCCGAGCGCACGATAGGCCTGCTTGGCCTCGCTGGGCGCCGTAGTCGCGACTGTGAGCGCGGCGAGCGACGGCTTCTGCTCGGGTTTCTGCTTGGTGCGGTATTTGTCGAACCGGTAGGCGCGCAGCGCCGCACCGAAGGCGAGACGGGCGGCGACCTCGGCCGGCCTCACCGGCGCGCCGTCGCCGAGATCGATCGCAAAGGTCGCCGCGGTCTCGCCGGCGCCGTTCAGATGCGCCGCGAGGTTGCCGCCGAGATCCTCCAACAGGCGGGCATCGACGGCCTCGGGCCTGCCGAGCCCGGCCAACACGATTCGAGAGAGCGGCAGACCGGGCGGCCCGATCACCGGGACAAGCTCGTTCTTCTTGCCGTGAAAGCGCGCGGCGGCGGCCACCGCGCGCGCGACCGCGCCTTGGGTCGCCTCGTCGAGCCGCCGAGCCGGCGCCGTCAGCACCCGCTCCTCCCACACGCCGACCACCACGGCGCCGGATTGCGGCAGCGTAAATTCGGCGAAGCGGATGTCCATGGGGATACCTTGCGGAGCGCTGATGGGTTGGGGCGCGATAGACGACAGCGCCGGCCCGAGTCAATGCCGCTGATCACGGCAGCGCTCGGGGCTGCGGCGGCAATACTATGGCCGCGCCAGCGCGGGGCCACTATGATCCGGCCGCGATGCCCGTGCCAGCCAAACTGCCAATCACCCTGCCAATAACCAGCCTCGACCGCTACATTCTGCGGCAGTGCCTCAGCGTGACATTGTTCGTCACCGCGGCGCTCAGCGCGGCGGTGTGGCTCGCACAGTCGCTGCGGCTGATCGACCTGATCGTCAATCGCGGCCTCTCGGTGGAGGTGTTTCTCTACCTCGCGCTGCTGATCCTGCCGCGCTTCTTC
>VAZR01000183.1 GCA_005888515.1 Alphaproteobacteria bacterium
GTGTCGTGCGCTGGGTCGCGATGCTGCCGGCCGAGGGCGCCGATGCGATATTGCCCCGGCTCGACCGCTGGGCCGCGATCATGCGCCAGGTCAACTCCTGAGCGGGGAGGGACCTCAATGCCCGATATAAAGATTCTGGCAAAGGATCTCGGCTTCCCGGAAGGGCCGGTATGGATGTCCGACGGCTCGGTGATCCTCGGCGAGATTTCCGGCAAGAAGGTCACGCGGGTCGCGCCCGACGGCAGCAAGACCGAGATCGGCAAGGCCGGCGGCGGCCCGAATGGCGTCGCGACCGGACCGGACGGCGCGCTTTACGTCTGCAACAACGGCGGCGCCGTTTACGAGACGACGCCGAGTTTTTTATCGACCGGGCCGGCGCCGGATTACAGGGGCGGCTCTATCCAGCGCATCGATCCCAAAACCGGCGAAACGCGTACCCTCTACACGGAGTGCAACGGCCATAAACTGTCGGCGCCGAACGATCTCGTGTTCGATAAGCAGGGCGGCTTCTATTTCACGGATCTCGGCAAGAGGTACAAACACCACCGTGACAATGGCGGGCTTTATTACGCGTTGCCGGATGGGTCGAGCGTCACCGAACTGGTCTACCCGATCGTGACGCCAAACGGCGTCGGCCTCTCGCCGGATGAAAAGACGGTCTATGTCGCGGATACCGAAACCTCACGGATCTACGCCTGGAACATCGTCTCGCCGGGCAAGGTGAAGCACGAGCCGTTCCCGGCGCCCTATGGTGGCCGCTGCGTTTGCGGACTGCCCGGGTTCCAGCGCTTCGACAGCCTCGCGCTCGAGGCCAACGGCAATATCTGTGTGGCGACGCTGGTCACCGGATACATCACGGTGATCTCGCCAAGCGGACAGGTCGTGCGTCAGGTCAAGATGCCCGACGTCTATCCGACCAACATCTGCTTTGGCGGCCCCGATCTGCGCACCGCTTACATCACGTTGTCGGCGTCGGGCCAACTAGCGGCGATGGACTGGCCGGAACCGGGTCTGCGCCTCAATTTCATGGCGTAGGGTTGCGAGCCGCGCGGAATGCAAATCCCGAGCGAAGGCGTAAGGTTGCGCGTCCATATCGGTGAAAACGATACCTTCGAGGGCCGGCCGCTCGTCGACGCGATCATCGCCGGTGCCCGCGAATTCGGCCTGGCCGGCGCGACGGTGCGGCGCGGCATTTCGGGATTTGGCGATTCGAGCCAGATTCATCAGGTCGAGCTGGTGCTGTCGCATGATCTACCGGTGGTTATCGATATTACTGACGAGCCGGACAAGATCGACGCGTTTCTGCCGATTGTGCAGCAGATGATTGGCACCGGCCTCGTCACCCGCGATACCGTCACGGTGCTGTCAGCTACATCGCGCAGAAGCTGGAAGATGTGGGGCTGTCGGTGCGCTGGGGAACAACGGTCGGCGACGACCGCGACACCTTGCTTGCCGCGTTCCTGCATGCCGGCGAGCGGGCCGACGCGGTCATCGTCAATGGCGGGCTCGGGCCGACCGTCGACGATCTGTCGCAGGAAGTCGCGGCGCGCGCCGCCGGGGTCGATCTCGTGCTCAGCGGAGAATGGCTGACCACAATGGAGGCATTCTTCCAGCGCCGTAGCCGGGTCATGTCGCCGAATAATCGCAAGCAGGCGATGCTGCCGGAGACCGCCGAGATCCTCGACAACCCGATCGGCACCGCCTGCGGCTTTGCAATGGATATCGGCAAGGCCCGATTTTTCTTCACCCCCGGTGTGCCGCGCGAACTCAGGCGCATGCTCGAGGAGCAGATCATCCCGCGGCTTTTGGCGCGCAGCGGCACACAGACCGCGATCCGGCTGAAGCGATTCCATTCCTACGGACTCGGCGAGTCGCATGTCGACGCGCTGCTGCAAGGCGTGGAAGAGCTGGTGCCGGATGGCAGCGCCAAGCTCGGCTTCCGCGCGCATTATCCGCAGATTGAGACCAAGGTGACGGTGCGCGGCGCCGACGAGACGGATATTGACGCGAAGCTCGCGCCCGTCGTCACCGAGGTTCGCAAGCGGCTCGGCAATTTCATCCTCGCCGAGGATGACGACACGCTCGAGAGCGTGATCCTGAAATCGCTGAAGAAGCAGCAGCAGGGTTCGCTGACCGTGGTCGAAACCTTCACTAGCGGCCAGATCGCCGCGCGAATCGCGCCGTTGCCCGGCGCCGAGGCCGTGTTTCGCCGCGGTGTCGTCGCGCGCAACGTCGGCGAGTTGTGGGACGCGCTCGCGCTGACCGTACCGTGTGAGATCACCCGCGAAGCTGCCGAGGCAGTGGCCAGTGCGGCGCGCCGACAAAGCGGCGCGAGTCACGCGCTCGCGGTATTGATCGATCTCGACGATGGGCCGGACCGGATCGATTTCGGCGGCTCGATCTGCTTGGCGATCGCGACCGAGAATGATGTCGCTTCGCGCCGGTCGCGGATTCTCGGCGGCCGCGAATGGGTCAGGCTCGGCGCGGTCGAATTGGGTCTCGACTGCCTGCGCCGCTATCTCTACGGCCTGCCGGTCACCGAGCGCATCGATTTCGAGAGGACCTGAGTGACGCGAACTCGGAGCAGCGGCGGGCGGGATCTCATCCTCGTCCACAGCTCGGATTTGCACGTCGACGACGACCGCATCGCCGCGCAGCACAATGGGGACGGCACAGCGGGATTGCGCGCCGTGTTGGCGACCGCGCGCGCGTTCGGCGCTGACGTCGTGCTGCTCGCCGGCGACACCTTCGATAATCACATGATCACCGCGGCGACGATCGAGCGCGCCGGCGAGGTGCTGGCCGAGGCCGGGTTGCCGGTCGTGATCCTGCCTGGCAACCACGATCCGGTACGGGCGGATTCGGTGTATGCCCGCGGCGGGTTCGCCGCGATCCCGAACCTGTGCATCCTCGGTATGACACATGACAGGGCTGTGCAATTTGCCGAGCACGAGTTGGAGATCTGGGGCAACGCGCATCGCGACTATCACGACATGGTGCCGTTGCGCGACCCACCGCAGCGCGCGGCGCGTTGGCATGTCGCGATGGGTCACGGGCATTACGAGCCGCCCGAGACCTGGCATAATCCGCTGCGCCCCTCCTGGCTGATTAGTGACGCGATGATCGCCGCGACCGGCGCCGATTACGTCGCGCTCGGCCATTGGGACCGCGCCGCGCAGGTCGGCAGCGGTGCGATACCGGCCTATTACTCGGGGTCGCCGGAATACGTCCACACGGTCAACCTCGTGCGGCTGACCGCTGCGGGCGAGGTCGTTGTGAGCCGTGAGAAGCTGGTGACCAACACCTAACGCGAAGCGGCAGCTCATGTCGGACATGAACCGCTCATTCTCCGGCTCTATGCCGGAATTCTATGACCGCATTCTGGTCCCGGTAATGTTCGAGCCGTTTGCGCGGGATCTGGCCGAGCGATTGCGGGGGATGAATTCGGGTCACGTCCTAGAGATTGCCGCCGGCACCGGCGTCGTGACCCGCGCGTTGGCGCGGGTATTGCCCGCCGAAGTCGCGATCACGGCCACAGATCTGAACCCGGCCATGCTCGATCGGGCAAAATCCCACCCCGATCTGGAAAGGGTCCGATGGCAAGAGGCGGACGCTCTCGCACTGCCGTTCACGGACGGGCTGTTTGACTACGTTGTCTGCCAGTTCGGCGTGATGTTTTTCCCCGATAAGCAGGCCGGCTTCCGTGAGGCCCTGCGGGTACTGCGACCAGCCGGGAGATTTCTGTTCAGCGTCTGGGGCAACCGGGAGGGCAGCGTCTTGGAGGTGGCGACGAAAGTTGTCGGCGAATTTCTTCGTCGCGATCCGGTATCGCTGGTGTCCCCGCCGTACAATGATGTTGTCATGGTCCAGGCCGAACTCTCGACGGCGGGTTTTGCGTCGATCACCGCCGAGGATTTGACCAAATCGGCCCATTCGGCTTCGGCCCGCGAAGCGGCCGTGAGCATGTGTCACGGCGGGCTCGTTCGTGCCGCCATCGAGTCACAGATGCCCGAGCGGCTCGGCGAAATCACCGACGTGGCGGCTGCGGCCATAGCGGCGCGGTTTGGCGACGGACCGATCGAGTCGCCGCTGCACGCGCTACTCTTCACCGCGGTACGCCCGGCCGATTAGCGACCAAAGGAGACACGTTGATGCCTCAGACGATTCGCGCTGTCGTCGTTGATCCTGCTGCGCCGGGGAGGCTGGCATTGAAGCCGGTAGAGTTGCGTGACCCCGACCGCGACGAGGTCAGCGTGCGGGTCGCCGCGATCTCGCTGAACCGCGGTGAGACCCGGCGGGCGTTGCAGGTTGCCGAACCGGGTTGGCGGCCGGGCTGGGATTTCGCCGGCGTGGTCGAGACCGAAGCGGCCGACGGCAGCAGCCCAAAGTCCGGCACGCGGGTCGTCGGCATGTTGCCGTCGGGCGCTTGGGCCGAGCGGGTCAATTGCCGGAGCCATGCAGTCGCGGCATTGCCCGACGCCGTCAGCGACGCCGAAGCCGCGACCCTGCCGGTGGCGGGCCTGACGGCGTTGCATGCGTTGCGGCAGGGCGGTCTGTTGTTGGGCCGCAAGGTATTGGTCGACGGCGCGTCAGGCGGGGTCGGGCATCTCGCTTGTCAGCTCGCTGCTGCCGCGGGCGCCTTCGTCTGGGGCCATATCAGGCGCGAGGAGCACCGCGCTGCGGTCTCCGAATGGTGCGGCGAGCGCGTGGTGCTCGGCCGCGATCTCGCCGCCGCCACGCCGTACGGCCCGTTCTGGCTGATCCTCGATTCGCTCGGTGGTCCAGCCTTGAGCGCGGCGCTCGGCATGCTGCAGGCGAACGGTACCTGCGTCACCTTCGGGGTATCGGAGGCGAGCAGCACGACATTCGAGAGCCGCAATTTCTTCGGCACCGGCGGGACGCGGCTTTACGGGCTGACGTTGTTCCACGAGCTGATGAGCGTCGAACGCGCCGGCATCGGGTTGCGGTTGTTGGCGGAGTTGATCGAGGCAAAAAAATTACGGCCGCAGATCGCGGTCGAGGCGGCGTGGAACGAGATCGGCACGATCGCCCGCCGCCTGATCGATCGCGAATTCACCGGCAAAGCGGTGCTGCACATAACGTAATTCACCACGACGAGACGAAGTCGCGAACAAGAGAACCATCTCTTCGTGCTCTTCGTGGTGAATATTAATTACGCGGCGGGCGAGAGGACGTGGATCTCGCGGTTCGCCAGGAGGTCGCGCGTCTTGGCAGCGTAGGCTGCCATGTGCGGCGAAGCGGCATGCGCCTTCAGCGCATCGAGGCTGTCCCATTTCTCGATTACGACAAAGGTGTCGGACCCGTATTTGGCGCCGGGACCGCCTTCGGCGTCGGTGGCCGGGCCATATTCGATGCAGCCCTGCTCGGCATGCACCGCCGGCATGTTGGCGCGGAACGCCGCCAGCACCTCCTCGCGTTTGCCGGGCTTGGCGGTGATGATGGCGATGACGTGGATCATGGCTCTCTACTCCCGTGCGTTCCCGATTGCACCGGCAGGATAGAGGGCCCGCGGATCGAGCGATACCTGAATGACGGGTGAATTCAACGGGAGCATTCTCCCTATCACCCCAACCCTCTCCCCGACGGGGAGAGGGGACGTTTTCTTTAGGACGCGCGGGCCGAGAGGCTGTTGGCCTTGGTGTTCAGCATCGCGATCAGCCCGTCGATGCCGCGGGTCCGCAGGATCGAGGCGAATTCCGAACGGCGCGTCGCCAATTCGCTGATCGTGCCGTTCAGATAAACGTCGGCGATCTGCCAGGTGCCGCCGTTCTGGCGCATCAGATAATTGATGTGCACAGGTTCGCCGTTCGACTTGACGATTTGGCTGGTAATGATCGTGCCGCCGGCGGAGGGTTGCTCGCCCGTCACCTGCAGTTTTTCGCCGGAATAATTGTCGAAGCGCTCGGCGTAGACCGCCGCGACATAACGCTCGAAGGCTTGCGACACCTGTTGGCGTTGCGCTTCGGTCAAGCTCGCCCATTCCGGGCCGACCGCGAGGCGGGTCATGAACGGGATGTCGAACGCGCGCCGCACGACCGGCTCGATCCGCGCATAGCGGCCGGCGGCACCAAGCGAGGAACCGCTGCGCATGTTCGCGAGCAGCGTGTCGTAGAAGCTGCGCACCGTGTCGCCGCCGGCAGCGTGGGCTTGCGGGGTTGCCGCGATCATGCCGAGACAGAGCGCTGCGCTGGCCAGCGTCAGTATCCGCTTGGCCGATGTCTTGCCGATGTTCATTTCAGACCCCCGTTTGGCTCAATCAATGCGGGCCGCACGATTGCGCTTAGCTGATCACAGCCAGTGCCGGTTCAAGGCATGGCTGGCACGAAGCGACAATGTTGCGCAGCCCCTTGCGGAGCACGACCCCGGTACCTTCCGCTTCCCGGTTGAATGGGAACACCCAAAGACCGTGATCGCAGGCGTAAAACAATCCTGCGGCGGTAAATGCGCCCGATTAGTCGATTGGTTGAGTTTCTCCCCGATTCTGCAAATAATCGGTAAAGGCGCGCATCAATTTTTGGGCAGAATGCCGCGCGATTTACGGCTCAGCCCGTGTCAATTGCATCGCTTTCGTCGGAGATCACACACCAAGCGTTAGGCGCGCAGGGCAGCGAGGCCTTTTCGGCCCGTCGCGAAGGTAATCGCGGCGGCAGAAACCGAATCGATTGCTTTTTATTGGTATCGCCGCAATAGCCCGACCAGGCGGCCCTGAACCTTGACCCGGTCCGGCCCGAAGATCCGCGTTTCGTACGTCTGGTTGGCAGGTTCGAGCGCGATCGACGCGCCGCGCCGGCGCAGCCGCTTCAACGTCACCTCTTCATTGTCGACCAGCGCGACGACAATTGCGCCATTGTCCGCCGTATCGGCGCGTTCGATGATCACCGTATCGCCGTCGTAGATGCCGGCATCGACCATGCTGTCGCCGGCCACCTCCAGCGCGTAATGCTCGCGGCCGCGGGCGAGCAAGCTGCCCGGCACCGCGACCGTCGCGCTTTGGTCGCGCAACGCCTCGATCGGTGTGCCGGCGGCGATGCGCCCATAGAGCGGCAGGTCGGCCGCAGCCGCATCGGGAGCGACAGGCGCGCCGGGCAGGGCGGCGGCGAAATCACCGCGAATGACAGTCGGTGAAAACCGCCCACGCTCGCCGCCGGTCGGCGCCGCGCTTTCACCCGGCAGTTTGACGACTTCCAAAGCGCGAGCGCGGTGCGGCAGGCGGCGAATGAAGCCGCGCTCCTCAAGTCCGCTGATCAGGCGGTGGATCCCGGATTTCGAGCGCAGCCTGAGCGCGTCCTTCATCTCGTCGAAAGACGGCGCAACGCCGGTCGCAGCCAGCCTTTGGTTGATAAACATCAACAGCTCATGCTGCTTTTTGGTCAACATCGCCATTCTCCCGCCCGGACAGACGTATCCGGGAACAAACCCAAAACAGTTGCGCTGTTCTAGTTTAGTTCCTCGCCAGCGTCAAGCCCAACTGGGCGCCGTGGCGCGGTTTTGCTAGCGTCGGTTAATCCGGCACTCCGTCACGGCCGAAACGATGCCGCGCCCAATCATCATCGATACCGACCCCGGCACCGACGACGCGGTGGCGATCCTGTTGGCGTTGGCTGCGCCAGAAGTCGAGGTAATGGGCCTTGTCGCGGTTGCGGGCAACCTGCCGCTCGCAATGACCGAGCGCAATGCGCGCTCGGTCCTGGAGCTAGCCGGGCGGCCCGAGATCCCGGTCTATGCCGGCTGTCCGCGACCGATGAGTCCGGGCCTTGTCGCCGCCGTCCATGTACATGGTGAGGGCGGATTGGGGCAGCTCGAATTGCCGCCGCCGCGAGCGGTGTTGGCGCGCGGACACGGCGTCGATTTTCTGATCGAGACGCTGCGCGAGGCGGCACCCCGGAGCGTGAAGGTATGTGTTTTGGGGCCGCTGACGAATATCGCGACAGCCCTGGTCAAGGCGCCCGAGATTGCCGGGCGAATGGCCGAGCTGGTGGTGATGGGCGGCGCGTCCTATGCGCTTGGCAATACAACCCCGGCGGCTGAATTCAACATGCACGCCGACCCGTTCGCCGCAGCACTGGTGTTCGACAGCAGCGCGCCGATTACAATGATCCCGCTCGATTTGACGCATCAGGTGCTGAGCACACCGGAGCGGATCGAGCGGGTGCGGGCGCTCGGCAATCGCTGCGGCGAGGCCGCGGCGATGCTGATGGAGCCGCCTCCGGCAAGGCGCGGGCGGGGGCGACGGCCGACTTATGCGCTGCATGATCCCTGCGTCATCGCCTATCTGCTCGCCCCCGAGCTGTTCGAGGGGGGTGAGGTTAACGTCGCGATCGAGACGCAAAGCCCGCTGACCCTCGGCATGACGGTGGTCGATTGGCGCGGCATCAGCGGCCGGCGGCCAAATGCGCGGGTCATGACCAGGATCGATGCCGACGGATTCTACACGTTGCTGACCGAGCGGTTGGCAGGCCTGCCGTAATTGTGCCTGCTTAGCCTTGTACGGGGCAGGGTGTCTCTTGCTAGTGTGGGCGGGTCACTTACGCTTGGAGCAAGATTCATGATCATCGAAATGCGCAGCTACCGGCTGAAGCCGGGCTCGGTTGCCGAGGTTGAGAAGCGGTTCGGCGAGGCATTGCGCGACCGCGTCAAGGTCTCGCCGCTCGGCGCCTTCTTTCACACCGAGGTCGGCCCGCTCAACCGGATCATTCATTGCTGGCCGTACGAGAACCTCGGCGAGCGGACGCGGCTGCGCGGCGAGGCAATGAAGCTGCCGGGCTGGCCACCGAAGATCCAGGAATACCTCGAGGAGATGGAAAGCAAGATCATCATCCCGGCGCCGTTCTCGCCGAAGCTCGAAGAGCGCCGGCTCGGCAATCTCTATGAGATCCGTACCTACACGATGCTGCCCGGCGCCGCGCCGACCGTCACCGAGAAATGGGCCGAGCGGATCGAGGGGCGCACCAAACTGTCGCCGCTCGCTTTCTGCGGTCACACCGAGCTCGGCGGGCTCAACCAGTGGATCCACGTATGGGCCTACAAGGACGCCGCCGAGCGGTTCGCGATCCGCGATCAGGCGCGCGCGACGGGTGCCTGGCCGCCCGCGACGCGCGGTCAGTTCGTCAAGCAGGAAAACATGTTCGTCGTGCCGGCCGAGTTCTCGCCGCTGCGTTAGGCTGTCGAAAAGCCCCACCCCAACCCTCCCCCGCTTGCGGGGGAGGGAGCCGGCGGCGGAGCTGGGGGTTACTCGCTGCCGTCGCGCTGCCGCGGCACCGGGTAACGCCAGGCTTCCACCGGCAGCGGGCGGGTTGGCGGCGTGCCCGGGGCCACCCAGCCGAACAGCTTGTCGAGCGGGGATTCCTCGGATGGCGGTGCGCTCGGCAAAGGCTTGACCGGCATGCCGCTGGTCGCGGTGAGCATGAAATTGCGCCAGGCGAAGGCCGGCAATGAGCCGCCGGTCACCCGGTTCATCGGCGTGTTGTCGTCATTGCCGAGCCACACGCCCGCGACCAGATCGGCGGTATAGCCGATGAACCAGGCGTCGCGGTACTCCTGGGTCGTCCCGGTCTTGCCGGCGACGGGGCGGGG
>VAZR01000372.1 GCA_005888515.1 Alphaproteobacteria bacterium
GGCTCCGTAGAAGCGAACTCGCGTTCGCCCGGCAGCCGCAGTCTGCAGGCGGGTGGCGAATTCCTAAAAGCGCTCGCCAGCGATCTGGCGGCCGTTGCGTCTCGGATCAGGCGGTTGCTGGCCGCGAGGCCTCGGCGGACGCGGCCGTCGCTACCGCCGGCGCCGAGCCGAATCTCACAAGAAACTCGAATCTCACAAGGATCGAGGATCGGGCGCATGCTCTGGCGCCTCAGCGTCGCGCTCTTGTGGTTCGTGTCAATCTGCGCGGGCTCGCTCGCCGCAGTTACGCTGTGGGTGATTCTCGGGTTTCCTCCCGAACCGCGAAAGAGCGATGCAGACACCCTCGCATCGCAGTTCGAAGCCGGAAAGGGCGAGTCGCGCGCGGACGTCGGCCCGCTCAACGTCACCGGAGCTGCGCGGTCGGACCTTGGGCGCGAACCCGGGGCGCAGGGCCGGCCCGCAGCCGAGGTGAAGAGTCCCTCCATTGTATTCTCGGGCGCCGCCCCGCCGGCTCAAAAGGACGGCAGCGGCGGCGCCAGCGCCGACCGTTCGTCCCGCGGATCCGGGTCATCCTCGCCCGACGCCGCGGGACCGAAGAAGGCGAACAAGGAGACACAGCCCGACGCGGGGGCGGGGGCAGACCAGCCTCAACTGGCACGAACAGAGCCGCAGGATCGCCGCCCGGCGGCCCGGCAGCAGGAAACGTCAGCGACGGTGTCGGATTCGCGTCCTCGGGGGCAATGTAACGTCGAGCTTTGCGCGGCCACCTATAAGTCTTTCCATGCTGCGGACTGCACCTACCAGCCCCATGGCGGCGGACCGCGCAGCCTTTGCGAGCTGAGCACCCGGTCAGCCGCAGCGGCGCCGCAACCCTCCCGCGCGGCAACCGATTCACGAACCGAGGCCAAGGATACGCAAGTCAGGGAAAGCCGGGACGAGGTCGCGAAATCGGCGGCGCCCGCTCGGGCCGGAGCGCAATGTCACGTTGATCTCTGCGCGGGCACCTACGCGTCTTTCCATGCCGCGGACTGCACCTATCAGCCCTACGAGGGGGGGCCGCGCCGCATCTGCGAGCGATAAGCGGGGGCCCCGAGAGGCCGAGGGGCGGACAGGGGCCGCTCTTCCCGGATCAACATCGCGTTTCGCGGATCTCTGAGTCTGTAATGAAAAGCGGGCGGGCTCAGCCGGACCCCGCGGCTTTCTCCGCGTCGCGCCGGTTTACCGGCCTTTCTCGTCAGCATGCCACGCCCGGTACGCGGCGCACACGATCGCGGTCACGGTTTTCAGATCGTTGTGCTTGGTGTTGATCGCGAGATCGAAATTCTGGAGATCGGTCGCGTTGACCCCGTAGAGCGCGGCGTACCGCTTCTGCTCGCTGGCAAATCGCCGGTCGATGCTGTCGCGCACTTCCTGGATTGACGTCGCATCCTCGCTGATCCGCCCTTTGCCTTGCAGATCGTTGAAGATGCGGGCGGCCGCCGTATCCGGGTCGAGCACGAGGAACACCTTGAACGAGCCCGGCATCCAATGCCACGCCATGCGCGAATCGATGACGAGCTGCTCGTCGGCGCGGTACATCTCCTGCAGGAGATTATCCACTTTGAGATCGATATCCCGCTGCACCTCCGCCGAGATGTTCATCGCCTCGATGGATTCGCCGCGCTCGACCGCCAGCTGCCGGAACAGATCGCCGGAGGAAAAATGCCGAAATCCAAGCGCGGCGGCGACCGCCCTCGCGGTCGAGGATTTTCCCGATCCGAGCGATCCGGCGATCGTTATGATCTGCCTTTTCATCGGGTGATACTCCCGAACCGGGATCAGCGCGTCAATCTTGCGGTCAGACCGAATAAAGGCGAGGTGAGCGAATGAGGCGGCGCGAATTCGTCGGCTTCGCGGTCGCTGGCGTGGTTCTGTGGCCGCTCGCGGCGCCGGGCCAGCCGACAAAGCGGCCCAAGCTGGGCGTGCTGCTGGTTGGCAACCGGGAGCCGTTTTCCCGTGAGTTTAGCGAGGGCCTCCGGGAACTCGGCTACATTGACGGGCAAAACATCACGATCGAGCTTCGCTCGGCGGAAGGAAAACTCGATCGATTGCCTGAGTTGGTTGTGGAACTCGTTGGTCTCGGCGTCGACATCATCATTGCCTCCGAAACGCCGGCCGTTCACGCCGCCAAGCGGGCGACCGGCGATATACCGATCGTCATGGCGCCTTCGGGCGATCCGGTCGGCACCGGCTTGATCGCCAGCCTCGCCAGGCCCGGCGGCAACGTCACCGGATTATCCGCGGCGACCGCGGAACTCGCGGGCAAGAGCCTTGAATTGGTTCGGGAGTTATTGCCTTCGGCCAACCGCGTGGCCGCGCTGGCGGACCCCACGAACGCGTTCACCAAACCATTCCTCGAGCAAATCCACCTTTTCGCCCGGGCCCTCGGCATCGAGATCCAGGATACGATGGTGCGCGGTACCGACGA
>VAZR01000373.1 GCA_005888515.1 Alphaproteobacteria bacterium
TCTTTATCCCAGTCTGTCGCCCTAATGCGCAATATCGCGCAAGCTGACGGGCGGGTCCCGGCTTTCGCCGGGACGCGGAAGTAGAGGGATTACGCGAACAGAGGCGGGATGGCGAGGTCGGCGGCCATTTTGTCGAGGGCGGCGCGGAGTTCGGGCGGGATCGGGATGCCGTGGGCGCGGCGTTCCTCGATGCGTTGGTGACGGTCTTCGCCGGGCAGGCGGATGCGGTCGAAGCCCGGCAAGAGCGCCGAGCCGTGCAATTGCCGGATCACCGCATCGACCTGACGCTTGAAGGCGAGCGGCTCGGCGAACGCCTTGATGTCGAGGACGCAGATCGCCTGGCCGGTATTGGTCGGGGTCGTGTCGTCCTTGTTGAAATCGACGACATCGGCGCCTTTAGCGGCGCCGTTCAACGTGCCGGCCAATAGTCCGAACATCAATGCGAGCGCGGCGCCCTTGTAGCCGCCGATCGGCAATAGGAACCCGTCATCGGCGCGGTTCAGATCGGTCAACGGGTTGCCCTGGCGGTCGATCATCCAGCCCTCGGGCATCGTCTTGCCCTGCTGCGCGGCGACCTTGACCTTGCCGTAGGCGGCGACCGTCGTCGCCATGTCGAGGATCAATGGCGGCTCGGCGAGCGCCGGCACCGCGACCGCGATCGGGTTGGTCGAGAGCAGCATGTCGATGCCGCCCCAGGGCGGCAGATGGTTGGCGTTGCCGACTGCGAAATAGAGCCCGATCATGTCGTGCTGGAGCGGCATCGCGGCATAGACCGCGGCAGCACCGGCATGGTTGCCGTTGCGAGTGCCGACCCAGCCGACGCCGTTGTCGCGGGCCAGCGCGATCGCCTCCTCGACGGCGCGGGATACGACGAGGCTGCCGAGCCCGTTATCGCCGTCGACCAGCGCGGTCGCCTTCGCCTGCCGGATAATCTTGATGTCGGGCCGCGTGTTGAGCCTGCCGGCCTTGATGCGGCGGATGTACTGCGGCAGACGGAAGACGCCATGTCCGTCGGCGCCGCTGATGTCGGAGGCGGCCATCAGCTCCGCCGCCTTCTCGGCATCCGCCGCCGGGATGCCGACCGCGTGATATGCCGACGTGATGAAGCGCACGAGATCGGCATGCGCAACGCGGTTCACATCATTCGTCATCGGTGCCTCCCCTGGTGTCATTGCGGGCGAAGCGAAGCAATCTCCCGCCGAGGAGGGGCTCACGGGACGGGGATTGCTTCGTCGCTACGCTCCTCGCAATGACGACTCAAATTAAGCAAACGCGTCCTTGATGCGGGCCCAATCGTCGATCGCGCTTTCCTGGCCGGGGGTGATCGGGATTACCAGCTGGTTCCAGCCGGCATCGCGCAACGCCGCGACGCGCTGTCTTAGCTCCTGCTCGGTCGCGGTGAAGGTCGTGCGGCGGATCAGTTCGGCGGTGACGAAACGCCGCTCCTCGGGCTTGACGAAGACGAAATGACCGCGGTGATTGAACAGATAACGCGCGTCGGGCGGCTCGAAACCGCGCGCCATCTCGACATAGCCGGCGACCGCGTCGGCGATCCCCTCCTCCGCCACCTTCATCGTGTTGTCCCAGCCCTGCTGATCGACATCGGCGGCGCGGTGCAGCAGGGTCGCGGCGCGCGGGCCGGCCTGCGCCATCGCGCGCGGGCTGTCGGCAGGCTCGCCGGGCTGCAACACGCAACCGCAGGCCCAGGCCGTCGCGTAGAGATCGCCGGCGGGGCGGCCGGAATCACGCCAAGTCTGCTGCATGCTCTCGATCGCGGCGAGGCCGCCCGAGACGTCCTGGATAAAGCATTTCCAGTTGGCGTTGAGCTTCGCGGTCAGCGCCTGCGATTTCGGTCCATAGGCGGAGATGTGCAGCGGGATCGGGTCCTTGGTGTTGAACAGCCCGATCTCCGGGTTCAGAAAGCGGATCTTGCGGCGCTTGCCCTCGATCGGCGTCTCGACGGTCTCGCCGGCGAGCAGCGCATAGACGATGCGGATGTACTCCTCCATGTCCGCCAGCTTCATCGCGCCGAGCCCCATCGCACGGCGCGCCGAGAAGCCGGTGCCGATTCCGAAATCGATCCGTCCAGGGGCGAGGCCGTTCAGCGTCGCGAACGCGTTGGCGGTGACCGCGGCGATGCGGTTCGACGGCACCAGCACGCCGGTGCCGAGGCGGATCTTGGAGGTCTTCAGCGCCGCCGCCGCCATCGCGACGAACGGGTCGGCGGTGATCATCTGCGTGTCGTAGAACCAGGCGTGCGTGAAGCCGAGTTCCTCGGCGCGCTGCGCCGCCTTCCACGAGTCGCTCGCGCTGGCGATGCCGATGCCGAAATCCATATGCCTGACCCTCTTATTCCACTGTCATTGCGAGTGAAGCGAAGCAATCTCCCGCCGACGTGCACTCCGTGATGGAGATTGCTTCGTCGCTGCGCTCCTCGCAATGACGATACTCATTCTGATTTGCGGGCGATGATCTGCGCTTCGATGCAGGCTGCCGGCAACAGTTCGCCGAGGCGCCGGTTGAAGCGCCACCACCAGCGGTAATTTTCGAGCGGCCGCAGCAATCCGCCCGAGATGATGCGG
>VAZR01000184.1 GCA_005888515.1 Alphaproteobacteria bacterium
CTCGACCCCCTCGCCGAGCGCGAAGCGGACAAATCCGGCGACCCGGATCGGTTTCCCGGCCGCCTTGGCCGCAGCTTCGACGACCTTGCCGACCCGAGTTTCACCATCAATTACAAAGACCTGGTCGAGCAGCACGACCTCTTCGTAGAACTTGCGCAGCCGGCCCTCGACCATGCGCTCGACGATCGCCTCAGTTTTGCCGGTGCCCTGCGCCTGCTCGCGCAACACGGCACGTTCGCGGTCGAGCGCTGATCCCGGCACCGCCGATGTATCGAGATATTGCGGATTGGCCGCCGCGACATGCATCGCCAGCTGCCGGCCGAGCGTCTCGACCGCCTCGCCGGTAGCCTCCGATTCGAGCGCCACCAGGACGCCGATCTTGCCAAGACCGGGCGCCAGCGAGTTGTGGACATAGGACGCAACGTGCCCCTTCCCAACGGCGAGCCGCTGCACCCGCCGCAAGACCAGATTCTCGCCGATGCGTCCGACCAGTTCGGTCAGCTCCTCGGCAACGGTGCGGCCGGTCCCGGGGTAAGCCGCCTGCTTCAGCTTCTCGACGTCGCCATCGCCGCCGACCGCCAATGTCGCGACGGCGCGCACAAAGGCCTGAAACAGCTCGTTGCGGGCGACGAAGTCGGTCTCGGAATTGACTTCGGCGACCGCTCCCGCCGTACCGCGCGTAGCGACGCCGACCAGCCCGTCGGACGCCACCCGTCCGGCCTTTTTAGCCGCCGCGGCGAGCCCCTTTTTGCGCAGCCAGTCGACCGCGCCTTCGATGTCACCGCCGGTATCGCCAAGCGCCCGTTTGCAATCCATCATCCCGGCGCCGGTCCTGTCGCGCAATTCCTTGACCAGCGCCGCCGTTATCTCGGCCATCCCATTATCCTCTCGTATAGTCGTATCCGGCGAGCGTCACTCCGCCGCCGATGTCGGTTCGGACTCGGCCGGTTCGGAGGCCGCCTCTTCGGCGAGCGCTTCCGGTGCGGGCTCGTCGCCGAGCTCCTCCTCTTCCGGCACGATCTCTTCCGGCAACTGAGCGCGGGCGCCGACATCGATGCCGGAGGCGGCGAGCTCGGCCTGCAGCCCGTCGAGAACCGAGCCGGAAACCAGGTCGCTGTACAAATGAATCGCGCGCATCGCATCGTCGTTCCCCGGGATCGGGTAGGCGATCCCATCGGGCGAGGAGTTCGAATCAAGGATCGCGACGACCGGGATGCGCAACTTGTTGGCCTCCTGTACCGCGATCGCTTCCTTGTTGGTGTCGATCACGAACAGAATGTCCGGCAGCCCGCCCATCTCCTTGATGCCGCCGAGCGCGCGTTCGAGCTTGTCGCGATCGCGCGTCAGCTCCAAGAGCTCACGCTTGGTCAGGCCGCTCTCTTCCGCGGTGATGCGCTCGTCGAGCTCGCGGAGCCGCTTGATCGATTGCGAGATCGTCTTGAAATTGGTCAGCATGCCGCCGAGCCAACGGTAGTTGACATAATACTGGCCGCAGCGCTTGGCCGCCTCGGTGATCGCCTCTTGCGCCTGCCGTTTGGTGCCGACCAGCAAGACCCGGCCGCCGCCGGCGACAACTTCGCGGATCGCCTCCAGCCCTTGCCGCAATAACGGCACGGTCTGTTCGAGGTCGATGATATGGATGCCGTTGCGGACGCCGTAGATGTACGGCGCCATCTTGGGGTTCCAGCGCCGCGTATGGTGGCCGAAATGAACGCCGGCTTCCAATAGCCCGCGCATCGTGAAATCGGGGAGTGCCATAGTTCTGTCCTTTCCGGTTGTGCCGCCGCAGGGGACAATCGGAGCTTCCAACGACGCGGAAGAGGCCGACACCGGAGCAGCCATCCCCACCGGGAAGGCCGCAGCCCTGCGTGAGGGTTACGCGGGCGTCTAGGTAAGGCCGCGCGGCCGGTTTGGCAAGCGAAGCCGTGTGTCTGCGGTGGTTTGACCAGGGCCGGCAGGCCGCCTAAGGTCCGATTCCCTGACGGAATACGCGAGAGGAGACGCGCGAAATGGCCTTTTACGAACTGCGCCAATACAAGGTCCGGCCGGGCAGGATGCAGGAATGGCTCAAGGTCATGGAGGAGGAAATTATCCCGTTCCAGGTCGCCAAGGGCATGGTGATCACCGGCAGCTACCGGGGCGAGACCGATGATTCCGTCTATGTGTGGATGCGCCGTTTCGAAAGCGAGGCGCAGCGCGAGGCGCTCTACAAAGCGGTCTACGAGAGCGATCACTGGAAGAAGGAGATCGCGCCGCGCATCCCCGATTTGCTCGACCGCGAAAAGATGGTCGTGACCCGCATCGTCCCGACGACCCGCTCGACGGTGCAGTAAGCGCCCGTCCCCGTGGCCGGGCTGTCCCGGCCACTCACGTCTTGTGAGCGGAACTTCAGCAATCAAGACGTGGATGCCCGGGACAAGCCCAGGCAAGGCGATTTGGTGAGGGGTATAGGGCGGCAAGCCCGTTCTGACGGCCGGATAGCGAGCTCAAATATCGTGGACATCGACAATGCCGGGGAGCGATTTGACGGCGGCCCGGATGCGCGGATCGACTCGGAAACCGCCGGGCAACGTCACCTCGATCTCGCGGCTCGGCAGGTCGAGCACGACGGTGACCCGGCCGCGCCCGCCCGCCTCGCGGCTGATGACGCTTTTGAGGCGAGGCAGGGCCTCGGCCTCGGAGACGAAGATACGCAGCCCGGCCGCGGCTTGCGCCACGACTGTGTCGAGCGGCTCGATCTTCTGCACGGTCAACCGCAGGCTCTCTTCCTCGCGGCGGACATCGACCGTGGCGATCAGCGGCTGACCGCCTTCGAGCACCCCGCGCGACTGAGCCAAGATCTCGGAAAACATCGTCACCTCAAAGGCGCCCGAAGTGTCCGAGAGCTGTATAAAGGCGAAGCGGTTGCCGCGCGCCGAGGTACGCTCCTTTTTACCGATTACGATCCCGGCAAGGCGGAAACGGCTCGAACCGTTAGCGGCAAGCGCGGCCGGTAGATCAGCCCAACGCAAGACGCCTGCCCGCTCGAGGCTCTTGGCGTATGGGTCGAGCGGATGGCTCGACAGGTAGAAGCCGATCGCGTCGAACTCATGCTGCAAGCGCTCGACCGAGGGCCAGTCCGCCACGACCGGCAATGACGGACGCGCGGCGAAGCCTTGGTCGACCCCGGCGAACAGGTTCTCTTGTCGGGTAACCCGTTCCTCGGCGGCACGGCTCGCTTGGCGCAACAGCAGCTCGGCGGCGGCGAAGCTCTGTGCCCGGTTCGGATTGAGGCATTCGAAAGCGCCGGCCTTCACGAGGTTTTCGAACTGCCGCCGGTTGAAGCTCTTGGTGTCGAGCCGGCGGGCGAAATCGAACAGATCCTTGAACGCGCCGTTGCGCTGCCGTTCGGCGATAAGCTCACGCATCGCCTGTTCGCCGACGCCCTTGACTGCGGCGAGGGCATAGCGAATTGCAGATTTGCCGGTCTTCGGGTCGGTCTCGACGGCGAATGTAACATCGGAGCGGTTGATATCGGGCGGCAGCAGGGCGACCCCGAGCCGGTCCAATTCCTGGCGGAAATGGCTGAGCTTGTCGGTATTGCCGAGATCGAGGGTCATCGACGCGGCAAGAAACTCGACCGGATAATTGGCTTTCAGATACGCGGTCTGGTAGGCCACCAGGGCATAGGCAGCGGCGTGCGATTTGTTGAAGCCGTAGCCCGCGAATTTGGCCATTTGATCAAAGATCTGCTCGGCCTTGCCGGGCGCGACGCCGCGCGCCACCGCGCCCTCGACAAAGCTCTTCCGCTGGGCATCCATCTCGGATTGGATCTTCTTGCCCATCGCGCGCCGCAGCAAATCGGCGCCGCCCAGCGTATAGCCGGCCAGCACCTGGGCGATCTGCATGACCTGTTCCTGATAGATCATGATGCCGTGGGTTTCCTTGAGGATCTCCTCAAGCGCCGGGTGCAGATAGTCGGCCTTCTCCTCGCCATGCTTGACCGCGATGTAGCGCGGGATGTTTTCCATCGGCCCGGGCCGGTACAGCGAGACAACCGCGATGATGTCCTCGAAGCGGTCGGGCCGCAGCTTCTTGAGCATGTCCCGCACGCCGGCGCCTTCGACCTGGAACACGCCGACCGTGTCACCGTGCGCCAGCAGCTCGTAGCTGGGACGGTCGTCGAGCGGCAGATTGGCGAGGTCGAGATCGACATCGCGCGCTTTTAAAAGATCGAGGCAGCGCGCCAGCACGGTCAAAGTCTTCAGGCCGAGAAAGTCGAATTTGACGAGGCCGGCCAGTTCGACCCATTTCATGTTGAACTGGGTCACCGGCATGTCCGAACGCGGGTCGCGGTAGAGCGGCACGAGTTCGCGCAGCGGTCGGTCACCGATCACGACCCCCGCCGCATGGGTCGAGGCGTGGCGGTAGAGGCCTTCGAGCCTGAGCGCCGTCGTCAGCAGCCGCGCCACGGCCTCGTCGGAGTCGCGCGCGGCCTGTAATTGCGGCTCGCTCCAGATCGCCTTCTCCAAACTGACCGGGTGCGCCGGGTTATAGGGCACCAGTTTGGCGATACGGTCCACCTGGCCATAGGGCATGCCGAGCACCCGGCCGACATCGCGCAACACGGCGCGCGCCTGCAACTTCCCGAAGGTGATGATTTGCGCCACCCGGTCACGGCCGTACTTCTGCTGGACATAGCGGATCACCTCGTCACGCCGCTCCTGGCAGAAATCGATGTCGAAATCCGGCATCGACACGCGCTCCGGGTTCAGGAAGCGCTCGAACAGGAGGCCGAAGCGCAGCGGGTCGAGATCGGTGATCGTCAACGCCCAGGCGACGACCGAGCCGGCGCCCGAGCCGCGCCCCGGCCCGACCGGGATGCCCTGCCGTTTCGCCCACTGAATGAAATCGGCGACGATCAGGAAATAACCGGCGAAACCGGTCTCGACGATCATGTCGAGTTCGAATTCAAGGCGCTCACGATACGGGCGCAGCGCCTCCTCGTCGGCGGCGGCAAAAGCGGGGCTCGCCAGGCGGACGTCCAGCCCTTCCCGCGCCGCGGTGCGTAGCGCCCCCGCCTCGTCCTCGCCTTCGGGCAGCGGAAATGCGGGCAGGATCGGCTTGCGCGGCTGCGGGATGAAGGCGCAGCGCTGCGCGATGACCAGCGTGTTGTCGCAGGCTTCCGGCAGATCGGCGAACAAGGCCCGCATCTCTTCCGCCGGGCGGAAGAAATGCTCCGGTGTCAGGCGCCGCCGTTCATCGTCGGCAACGATGCGGCTCTGCGCGATACACAGCAGCGCGTCATGCGCCTCGTAAAAATCGCGGTCGGGGAAATAGGCGTCGTTGGTCGCGACCAATGGCAGATCGTGCGCATAGGCGAGATCGATGAGCCCGGCCTCGCAGCGCGCTTCTTCCACGAGGCCGTGACGCTGCAGTTCGATATAAAGCCGGCCCGGGAAGATGTCCTTGAGCACCGTCAGCGCAGTTTCGGCCGCCTCGGTCTGGCCTTCCGAGAGCAGACGCCCGACCGGGCCCGCCGCGCCACCGGCGAGGCAGATCAGCCCATCGCTCGAGGCGGCGAGATCGGCAAGCGCGACCGCCGGCTCGGCGCCGGCCTCGCCATCGAGAAAGGCGCGGCTCACAAGAGCCATCAAATTGCGGTAGCCGGCCTCGCTTTGGACGAGTAGCACGATGCGATCGAGCTCGCCATGTCCACTTGGCGCGTGTCCATTGCCGTTGGACGAGCGGCCGTTGCGCACGTTGCCGTTCGCAGCCAGCGCGATCTCGCAACCGATGATCGGCTGCACCCCGGCCTCGGCGCAGGCGATGGCGAATTCAAGCGCGCCGAACAGGTTTCCGCTGTCGGTGATCGCCACCGCCGGCATCGCTTCGCCGCGGCACAACTGCACCAACTCCTTGATTTTGATCGCGCCGGCCGACAGCGAGTAGGCGCTGTGGACGCGGAGATGGATGAAATCGGCGAGCGGCATGTCGGCGTTTGACTCTCAGTGCACCATCAAGATGGCACGACCGAGCGGCGAAAACACCGTTCTCTGTCGATCGCGGGAACGCGCCGCGCTCGCCTGCATGGCACGTGCGTTTGAGCTCCTCGCTGGGCTCGAATCGGCGCGCCTAAACCTGCCTGAGCATCCCGTCTTCGAGGGTGACGATGCGGTCGAGGCGGCCGGCGAGTTCGAGATTGTGGGTCGCGATCAGCGCCGCAAGACCTTGGGCGCGGACAATCCTGATCAGCGTGTCCATGACGCTGGTCGCGGTCGTGTGATCGAGATTGCCGGTCGGCTCGTCGGCCAGCAAGATCTTCGGATCATTCGCCAATGCCCGCACGATTGCGACGCGCTGCTGCTCGCCGCCCGAGAGGCGCGCCGGGCGATGCGTCAGGCGCTCGGCGAGTCCGACCTGGCCAAGCAGCGCCTCCGCCTTGCGGCGCGCCGCGGCACGCGCCACCCCGGCGATCATTTGCGGCAGCATGACATTTTCCAGCGCCGAGAACTCGGGCAGCAGGTGGTGAAACTGATAGACGAAGCCGAGCGCGCGGCGGCGCAGCAAAGTGCGGTGCTCGTCGGATAGCGCGCCGCAATCGCGTCCTTCGATCAGCACCGCGCCGCTCTCCGGCCGCTCCAGCAGACCGGCGACGTGCAGCATCGTCGATTTGCCGGCGCCCGAGGGACCGACCAGCGCGACGATCTCTCCGGGCGCGAGCGCGAGATCGACGCCATTCAGCACCGCCAGCTCGACCGCAGCCTGACGAAACACCTTGCGCACCTCGCGCAATTCGAGCGCCGACAACTGGCCCGCAGTCAATGCCAAGGGTTCTACCGTTTCAGCAAAAAACCGTCGTCCCGGCGAAGGCCGGGACCCATTCTTCCGCTTTTCGTGCGGTCGAAAGATGGATCCCGGCCTTCGCCGGGATGACGGCTGATGTGACGGGCAAATATTGGCCGGCGGAGGACCGACCAAAGCGATGCGCCGTCCGGCTCATTCGTAGCGCAGCCCCTCGACCGGATCGAGCCGCGCCGCCCGCCAGGAGGGATAGAGCGTCGCCAAAAAAGATAGAGCCAGCGCCATGATCACGACGGTGGCGACATCGACGGTCTGGATATGCGCCGGAATGCGCGTGAAGAAATAGATCTCGGCCGAGAACAGATTGACCCCGAGGACGCCCTGCACGAATTGGCGGATCGGCTCGATATTCTCGGTGAACGCGACACCTAGCGCGAACCCGGCCACTGTCCCGACGATGCCGATCGAGGCGCCGCTCAGCATAAAAATGCGCAATATCATGCCGCGCGATGCACCCATCGTGCGCAGGATCGCGATGTCGCGGCCCTTGTCCTTCACCATCATGATCATGCCGGAAATGATGTTGAAGGCGGCCACCAGGATGATCAGCGTCAGGATCAGGAACATCACGTTGCGCTCGATCTCGACCGCGCTGACGATGCTCGAATTGGCGTGCTGCCAATCGACGATACGGACATGCCCGCCGAGCGCGGCGGCGATGGCCTGGCCTTCCTGGTTCGCGCGGTCGGCGTCGGCGACAAAGACTTCGAGGTCGCTGACCGCGTCGGGCAGGCGGAAGAACACCTGGGCCGCCGCGAGCGGCACATAAACGAAGCTGTTGTCGTATTCATAGAAGCCGACATTGAACAAGGCCGCGACGCGGTAGGTCTTGAGCCGCGGCATCGTACCAAAGGCGGTGTCAGTGCCTTGCGGCGAGATCAGCGTCACCGGTGCGCCGACCCCGACGCCGAGGCGCCGCGCCAGGCGCTCGCCGAGCGCGACCCCGTCATCGCCGAATTCGGCGAGCGATCCACCGACGATATGATCGGCGATCAGCGCGCGGTTGCGGAGGTCGTCGGGGCGGATGCCGCGGACGATCGCGCCCGAGGCGGCGCCGCTCTCGCCGGTCGCCATGACCTGACCCTCGATCATCGGCGTCGCGCTGACGACGCCCGGCACCTGCCGCACTTTGGCCGCGACCGCGTCGAAATCGGTCAGCATGCCGGCCTCGCCATAAACGCCGAGATGGCCGTTGAGACCGAGGATGCGGCCGATCAGATCGGCGCGGAACCCGTTCATGACCGACATGACGATGATCAAGGTGGCGACGCCGAGCGCGATGCCGAGCAGCGAGAAGATGGCGATAACCGAGACGAAGCCTTCCTGCCGCCGCGCCCGCAAATAGCGGAACGCGACCATCCGTTCAAAAGCGCCGAAGATCACGACGCCTCCGGCGTGGGCCCCTCCCTCTCCCGCAGTGCGGGAGAGGGGCCTAGCAGCGAACCGGGCCACCACCGTGTCAATCGGCAGGTCCTGGCGCGCGCCGCTGCGGCGCTGCTTCCATTCGATATTGCCGCCGGCGAGGCCGCGCGGTCCGATGATCAGCTGGTCGGGCAGGCCAATCAGATCCATCGCGGCGAATTTGGCGCCCGGCGACTCGTCGCGGTCGTCATACAGCACCTCGACCCCGGCGCCACGCAGTTTGCCGTAGAGATCGTCGGCGGCAGTACGGCACTTGTCATCCGCCGGGCGCAGATTGATCAGCCCGAGGCGGAACGGCGCGACGCTTTCCGGCCAGATGATGCCGGCAT
>VAZR01000374.1 GCA_005888515.1 Alphaproteobacteria bacterium
GCGATATCAAACCAAAACGTGTAGCGCGCGAATCGGTGCCGAGCCATGCGGTGATCCCGCCGACCGAAGCAGCCGCCGCGGTGGCGGAAGCCGCACCTACCGGAGCACCGGCGTTCGCTAATACCACTGCTTCAACTGCGCCAACCCGAGCGGCAGCGCCAGCACCCGAGGACCTGTTCGCCTATGGCCAGCAATCCTGGGCGGCTCTGGCCGAAGCGCAAGCGGCGGCGGCGCGCGGCTTGGAAGCATTGGTCCGGGAGATGACCACCTTCACCCGCTCCGAAATGGCCGCGGCGGCGGACAGCGCAACCGCGATTCTTGGCGTCAAGACGTTCGCCGAAGCCGTCGAGGTCAATCTCGGCTATGCGCGGCGCAGCTTCGATGCGTTGATCGGCAGCGCCGCCAAATTGTCCGAAATCGGCGTCAAGGCCGCTGCCGAAGCGTCGCGGCCGATCCTGTCGCGCCTCGGCTGAACCGGCCTATTTGCCTCGGCCGCCCGGTGCCGCCAGAAACGGGCGAAGCTGGCGGTCGAGGAAGCCCGCTTCGGTGCTGTCCGGCGGCGCGCGCAAGGCGCGATGCCCGAGATCGGTCGGGATCTCGGCATAGCGGCCCTGTTTGACCCCGTCGGCGACCCGGCGAGCCCCTTCGATCCCGACCAGCCGGTCGCTGGCGCTCGCCAGCGCCAGCGTCGGCGCGGTGACTTGCGACAGCGCCGCGACCATGTCGCCGTCATACGGTGCCGAGACGTCGTGGCCGCGATACGCGGCATAGCGCAGCACCAGCGCGTTGGCGTCCCACTCGGCGAAGGTGCGGGCTGTTGCCTCGAGTTCCTTCGCGAGCCGTTGCGGCGAGATGCGGTCGAGATAAGCGGCCGAAACGAGCCACGGGTAAAACAGCATGCCGGCATGGCGCAGACCTTCGACCGGGTTGCGCGAATAGCGGCCGCCTTGCCACTCCGGGTCGAGCGCGATGACCGTGTTGACGAGATCGACGGTCAGTCGAAAACCGGCATCCGATTTCGGGCTGGGCGCTAGCAGGATCAGGCTGGCCATCGTCTCCGGGTGATGGATCGCCCATTCGAGCGCGATAAACGATCCCATCGACAACCCGCCAAGGGTGCGCAAGCGGCTCACGCCGAGCTCGCGCGACACCAGCATATACAGGGTCTCCATCATGTCGCGGATCGTGTAGCGGGGAAAATCCTGCCCCATGCCCTCGGCCGGCGAGGAGGATTCGCCGCCGCCGATCGGATCGACCGCGATCACGAAATATTTGTCGGTATCGAAGATCTTGCCGGACCCGATCGCCCAATCGAAAACATGGCGATCGCCGATGGCGCCCGGTATCAGCAGGATTGCGTTGTCGCGCGCCGGTGATAGCGTGCCATGCGTCTCATAGGCGATGTGCACGTCGGGCAGGACCGAGCCGTCCTCGAATTGGAAATCGAGCGTTGTGAAGAGCTGCGCGCCACGGCTCGTTCCTGGAGCGCAGACCGCCAGGCAAGCGGTTAGCGCCGCCGCGATAAAAACGGGTACTCGCAACAGGTTTTTCTCCTAAACCGTCGGGCGGGCACGTTAGGGCTGCCCTCCTGAGCCGGCAACCTACCCGTTGGATGCTCGCGACCTACTAAGGCGCGTTGATGTACTTCGCAAAGAAGGCCGGGATCCGGGCGAGCGCGTCCTGTCGGCCGGCCGGGTCGGTGCCAACGATCGGCACGACCCCGGCGCGGGTGCGGTAGTGCGGCAATTCGAGGCGGTATTGGTTCGGCGCATCGAAGCCATGATACGCCCCGGGGTAAATCTGCATCTCGATCGGGGCGCCGCTGCTGATCGCGCGATCGAGAAAGATTTTGCACGGCGCCGCCGGCGTCCATACGTCCTCGGCGCCCATCAGCACCAGAAGCGGGGTCCGAGTCGTCCAATCCGCCGGTTGCCGCTCGATATTGCAGGAGCCGGGATAGAACGCGACAGCGGCACGGAAATCGCCTTGCGGCAAACTGGCCGGCCGTCCGAGGCTCTGTGCGCCGATTGCGAACAGCGTCGCGCCGCCGCCCTGCGACCAACCGGCCAGCCCAACACGGTCGCCGCGAACAAAGGGCTGCGCCTGCAAATACGCGAGCGCGCCATACGCATCCTTGGGCCGGGTGCGGTAGAGCTCGAGATCGAACCCTTGAACCGAGCACAGCTCGTTGGCGTTGCGCGGACGGAAGCTGTCGACCAGCAGAAAGACATAGCCATGCCGGTTCAGCTCGGCGGCCCATTCCCGGTAGATCGGGGCAATGTTTCCGGTGGATCGGCTAAACATGCCGCTGCAGCCGTGCAGGCCGACAATCGCCGGGCGGCGTCCCTCGCCGGCGGGACGATAGAGGTATCCGTCCAGCTGGGTCGTGCCGTCGAGCGACGGGAAATGCACGGTCTCCTGCGCCCGGCCAGTCGCAGTCCAGAGAAGCAGCACGACGATGGCGGCGATGATGATGCGCATCCCAACCTGCCCGCGAAGATCTCGAACGTTTATCGCCGACCATCGGAAAACGTTCCGCCACTGCGGATATCTCGGCGCAAAGGCTGATGCTGATCCGCCGCGAGAACCCAGGGCTGGAGCCACTCTCGCGGCACCACTGATTTGCCCCTTGA
>VAZR01000317.1 GCA_005888515.1 Alphaproteobacteria bacterium
CGGCCTATTACGTGCCGCCGCCAGCCGTGTACCGGGAGACTTATTACAGCTATCGCCGGCCGGTGCACCGGCACCGCCGCACGGTCTCGCATCGGACCTGCACCTGCAAATAAGGCTGCTGGTCAGCGCGACGAGGGGACCTGCGCATAGAGCTTCAGATCGGCGACAAGTCCCTCGTCGCGTTCGATCGCGTATTCGTGGTTGCCGCGCAGGTCCTTCTCCTTGACCAGCAGCAGGTTGGGGTCGCTGGTCTCGAAGACGCGCAGGTGCCGGTCCTCGACGGTGATGTCGGCGAGCTTCGCGCCAATCGGCGCCGGTTCGAAGCGCTCGCTGGCATCGACCAACTCTACAAGACCCTCCGGGGTGACGCCGGCCTCTTTTAGCTTGCGCTGATATGCGGCCATTTCGGCTGACTTTTTTTGCGCCTCGGCCTTGCGCGCCGCCGCCGCTTCGCTCTGCTTCTTGCGCCAGTCGTCGTATTGCGGCTTCAAACGCTGCAATAACGTCGGGGTCGGCACGTCACGGGTGTCGACCCATTGCTTGGCGCGCGGCCAGAGCTGCACCATGAAGGACCGTACCGCCTCGCTCGGGATCTCCCGCAGCCGCTCCTCGCGGATCGAATTGCCCCAGCGCAGCTCCTCGGGAGTCCCGCGCAGTTCTGGCGATTGCCGCTGTGGTCCCGTGGCGGCGGCCGGGCGCGCCGGCACGGTCACCTGGTTGCCGTAGCGCTGCTTCAGCGCGGCGAACTGGCGGCGGTACTCATCCTCCCATTCGTCGCTCTCTTCGCTCGGCACGAAGCCGTGCTTCTCGTAGAGCGCACGGCTGGCGGCCTCGATCGCTGCTTCGCGGAGCGCGTGCAGATCCATCGATCCTCCCGTGGTCACGATCTTTTGTTTGCGTCAACGATCGGCTCATATTAGCGGCAGCGCGTCGGCGGGCGAAAGCCCCGGGAACGGGAGAAGCGCCGGATCTGGCGCTCCAGGGTCATATCGGCGCAGCGTTTACCAAACTGCTCCCCGCGACCGTGACGCGATACATACTTAAGCATGCGCTAATACAGCCTGTTGGCGTTGAATAGGCCGCCGCCCTTTGGCCTGTTGCTAACTATTATTTTCCAATTTTCCTGCACTGTCTCAGAACCGAGGCGTGCAGAAGATGGGCGATGGTCGACAGCCGACGAAACCGCGGTGACTCGCTGCTGTCCGAATATTGCGAGCAGCTCGGCACTGTGCTGGATCGCCGCAGCCCGGGCTTCGCGCTGATCACCGCGCGCCAGCAGGCGCAGCATCGCATGTTGGAGGCCAAGGCCTCAGACGATGCCAAGACCAAATTTCTCGCCAACATGTCGCATGAGCTGCGCACGCCGGTAAACGGCGTCCTCGGCATGCTGGAGCTGGTACGGAACATTGAACCGGGACCGAAGCAGCAGCATTACCTCGAGACTGCCCGCCGATCCGCCGAGACGTTGCTGGGGATCATCAACGGCATCCTCGATATCTCGAAGATCGAGTCTGGCAAGATCGAGCTCGAGCAATCGCCGTTCGATCTCCGCGATCTGGTCGACGACGTCACCGAGACTTTCAGCGATGCCGCGTTTGGTAAAGCGCTGGAGCTGGCTTGTTTCGTGCCGGCCGCTCTGCCGACCGCGCTGATCGGCGATGCGGCGCGGTTGCGGCAGATCCTGACCAATCTGATTGGCAACGCGGTCAAGTTCACCGAAAAGGGTGCGGTTGGCGTTCGCGTCGATGCGATCAACGCCGATGCTGCGTCGATTTTGCTTGCCTTCGAAGTCAGTGACACCGGCATCGGCATTCCTGCGGAAAAACAACGGCGCATTTTCGACGCCTTCACTCAGGCTGACAGTTCGACGACACGGCGGTATGGCGGCACCGGGCTCGGGCTCAGCATTGCGAAGCAGCTCTGCGAAATGATGGACGGTACGATCGAGCTGACCAGCGAGCCGGGCCGCGGCGCCACCTTCCGCTTCACCGCCCGCCTCGCCCGACAGAGCGGGGCGAGGCAGCCGGCCGACGTCGTTCTCTCCTCGCCGCCAGTGCTGCTCGCTGTAGGACACACTCTCCATGGCCAGAGCCTCAAAGATCAGCTGTCGCATTGGGGGTTGCTGATACGCGAAGCTGAAACCGGCGCGGGTGTGCTCGCTGAGCTCGAGAACGCCGCCGCACGCGGCGCCCCTTTCGGGTTGGCTATCGTCGACAGCACTCTTTGTGACATCAACGGGATCGATCTGGTGCGCCGCATCAAGGCCGACCCGGTCAATTCCGAGTTACGGGTGGTGCTCCTGACCTCGCCCGGTCAGCAGAATGAGATCATCGATGATGATTCGGTGAGCTGCCTGACCAAGCCGGTCCGCCGCTCGGAGTTGCGGGCATGTCTCGGTTTGGACGGGACCGCGGAGCGGGCCTCTGCGCTCGTGGAAGCGAGAGAGCCGGTCCTCAAGGAGGCGGCGGGAGCGAGCGTGCTGCTGGTT